>CAMHGU010000048.1 GCA_946184715.1 uncultured bacterium
ATAGCCAGCGGTGATGCTTGCGGTAGAAGTAGAGTAGGGCGGCGATATGCTTACGTGCCAGCGGGGAGAAGATGCGTCGGCGTGTGGCGCGGCGGTAGAGATGCTTGATGCTCACTGAGGGGAGGTAGCGCACCTCGAAGCCGGCTGCGGCGAGGCGCAGGCAGTAGTCGGCATCTTCGGGGCCGTAGAAGATGTGGTCGTCGAGCAGCCCCACTCGCTCTATGGCCTCGCGGCTGATGAGCTGGCAGGCGCCGATTACGTAGGTGGGCGACAGCGAGCCGTCGGCGTTCGTCGGCGGCTCGTAGGGCTTATGGCGACAGCCGAGCACGTTGCGCACCTTAATCATCAGGCCCGGGTAGGGCTTGTAGCTGTCCTGCACGTTGCCGTCGGCATCGATGAGGCGGCACCCCGTGAGCCCCACTTGCGGGTTGCTCTCGGCGTAGGCCACGAGCTGCTCTATGGCTTGCGGCGTGGCCTCGGTGTCGTTGTCGAGCAGCAGCACGAAGCGGCCGCCGGCGAGGCTGATGCCCTGGTTGCGGGCGTAGGCCACGCCGCGATTGGCGTCGTTCTCAATCAGGGTGATGCCCGGGAACCGCTCGCGCAGCGTGGCTACGGTGCCGTCGGTGGAGCCGTTATCCACCACTATCGTCTGCACCTCGGGCCGCGACATCAGCTCCTCGAGGCCGGCGAGGCAGTGGAGGGTGGTGGCAAGCTGATTCCACGTGATGACGACTATCGAGAGGCGCATCTTATCCGAAGAGTTTCACCTTCAAGGCGCGAAGGGCATGGGTAAATTCGCTCCACGACGTGAACTTTTTCAGGTGCGTGGAGATGATATGCCAGGAGAGGAAGTAGCTTATGTTGTTCCAGAAAAGGAGGCGCTCCATCTCGCGGCTTGTGAGGTGGGGGAGGTTGAGTATCGACTCGCGCTGCACGTCGGTGGGCACATAGCGGTCAATCCAGTGATTGGCGATGGCCTGCTCGTAGAATTCGGTGGCGGGGAAGGGCGACACGATATTGAACATCACCTGATCGACCTTGAGCTTCTTGGCCTCGCGCAGAGTGTGCTTCACGGTGTCGCGGGTCTCGAGGGGCGAGCTGCCGATGAGCACATTGAGCTTCACGGGCACGTTGTAGCGCTTGAGCAGCTCTACGGCGCGGTAGATGTCGGCCACGGTGATGCCTTTCTTGACGTATTGGAGAATGCGGTCGTCGAACGACTCCACGCCGAGGTCGACGTAAAGGCAGCCCGACTCGCCGAGCATCTTGGCCACCGATTCGGTGATGGCATCGACGCGCGCTTGGCAGCCCCACACTATGCCGTGGCGCTTGAGCGAGGCGCAGATGGCGCGGGTGCGCTCCTCGTCCCACTTGAAGAGGAAATTATCGTCCATAAAGCCGATGGCGCGGTAGCCCTGCTCGGCCAGCATCGTAATCTCCTTATCGACGTTCTCCACGGAGCGGGTGGAGATAAACGGCTTCCCCTTGCCGCCATTGGCAGCGCGGTACTCTATCTCGCGGGCGAAGGTGAGCGAGCTGGGCACGCAGTAGATGCACTGGTAAGGGCAATTGCGCGAGGTCACCATCGTGGTGTAGGGGCCCGTCTTGAGCTTCGGGTTGTGGAATTGACGGTCGCCGAGCAGATGCCGGGCCGGAATGGGCAGGTCGTCGAGCGAGCGCATCATAGGGCGGAACCCGTTGTTGCGCACCCGGCCGTCGGCCAGCACCGAGGTGCCGGCTACCGAGCGCCAGTCGCCGCCGCTCTCCAGCCGCTCGAGCAGCTCCTTCACCGTCAGCTCCGGCTCGCCGCGCACCACCACGTCGCTCTCCGTGAGCAGCATACGCTCGGCGAAATACGTAGGGCCGGGGCCTATCACCACCACCTTCGCCTCGGGGCGCAGCTCGTGGATGTGGCCCATCGCCTTGACGTCGGTCTCTATCGACAGGTTTACCGTCCAGATGAAGTAGATGTCGGCAGTGTCGCCGCCCAGCCATTTCACGAAATCGGCTTCCGTGCGGCTGTCGTACACGAAGTCGTGATATTCCACCTCGTGCCCCATCTGCTCCACCACGGCTGCCACGGTAAGCTCGTAGATATTGGGCGCGAAGTACACCACGCGGGTGCAGCCCGCGGTGCGCTCTGCCGGCCGGTTGCCATCGGTCACGGGAGGTATTATAAATGTAGCTTTCATCAATCTCTTGCTTGCGTTATTAATATAAAACGAGGCACCCCGCCCCTTTATTGCGCACCCGCGACATAACACAAGCGACTCTATCAATTAAAGATGCAGAGCCGCCTCTGTTTATTTTTGCTGTGGCGTTGAATGGCGCGTTGAACTAATTACAGGAGCAGTATATCTTCATCTTTTGGTGGCTCGTAAGCTCCATCCTTTGCCTCAAAAACTATGGTGCCCGATTCAAGACATTCTGTTTTATGCCATTCACCCCGCCCGACTATATAGAAAGGACAATCACTACCGGCTGAAACCGTCAGCTCACGGATTATTCTGCCCTCGTCGTCAAAGAAAAGTTGACGTACGCTACCACGTAATATAGCCACAGTTTCTGTTGATTCTTGATGTCGGTGTATGGGAACAATCGTACCCGGTTCCAAAGCATTCAGCATCCGCTGTGACTTATCGTTAACGGAATTGCGCAGGTCATAATTTTGGCGCAGGCGAGGATTAGACCGAGCCTGATTTGTGAGATTGTCGAGCAATTCACTATCAATAAGATTCATAGTTACTGCCTATATTCTTCGAAAAACGCATTCAAAAGCTTCCGAGTAGCATTGGTTGGCTTGCCCCCCACGATAAGCGGCTAAACCTTTCATAGCTTCAACACTACGCGGATGAGGGAACGGTCGCATCACACCGCGGTACATTGCAAGCGCACTTAGCTTATTCTCAATCCCTTTCTCGCCTATTTCAATCCATACATTCGGCTTGAAAAGGTTCAAGCCTGAGTTGACGGCCCAATCCGTGCTCGATGGAATTTCCATAAACCAGAATTCCTGAATAGCCTTTATATCGGTCCTTCGCTGGAAGAGACGGATAGCCTCTTGGCACGCAAGAGAGGTTTGTAAGTGGTCATTGTTTGTGTCGGAAGGGTGATGCGTTATTATAACATCGGGCTCACTCTCAGCGATAGCGCTTTCAATAAACTGTACCAAGCGGATATGCGGCACAGTGTTCATCTCGATATTAGGAAATGTGGCCACATATTTATTGGCTATGCCTAAAAAATCAGATGAGCTATCAATGTCTTCTGAAAGCTCTTCATCGCGCGGCCGCGATGCACGTGCCTTGGCTTCGGTGCTTAGAATGCAGATATCTACTTTATCTCCATTGTCGCTCCATTTCTTAATTGATGCCCCGCATCCCAAAACTTCGTCATCGGGGTGGGCTACTACGATTAAGTAATTCATGACTTCGTTATGTTATTATATAATTTAATTCGATTCTCAACATATTTCTGTAGGAAAGCCTCAGAGTCATAGTCGCGCTTTGCTATTTCAAAAGCCGAATTCGATAATCGTTCATATTCAGAAGGCTCTATTGTGATTGCTTTTTTCATAGCCTCGGCCAAGCTTGCTGATGAACGCACGTCGCATATGAATCCGTTTACGCCATCTTCAATCAAATCGGTAGGCCCTTTAATATTACTGATTATGGCCGGAGTGCCTACTCCGGCAGCTTCAAGCACTACCATCCCGAAGCCTTCAGCATAGCTTGCCAAAACAAGGAAATCAAAGCTGGCATAATAACGCTGGGGGTCAGGTTTTCGGCCTAAGAAATATATATTAGGATGATTTTTTGCTCGTTGAAGAATATCTTGTTTCAGAGTGTGGATTCGTTCAAATCCACCCACAAGCACTAACGCAACATCGTCACGCTCTAAGCTCATAAATGCTTCCAAAGTTTCGTTTATCCCCTTATCAAGGTAAACGGCACCGACAAAGCCAAGGACAGTGGAGTATTTGTTAAGGTCGAGCTCATCTCTGATTTCTTTGCGCCATTGTTCGCGCTTTGATATGTCGAATTTTTTTAGGTCGAGACCACAAGCGCTCCCGTTATAGATCAGCTCGCTCTTCGCTTCGTCAAAAAGACCCTGCTCGCGGCCAAACCGGAGATTACCCTTACTATCGGGTTGAACTCGGGTTGATAAACGGCAAGTGAGTTTTGTAGCAGTAAAGTATAAGGCTCTTTTCCAACCTTTGAATTGTACATAGTCCAATCCCCATAATAGATTAATCCTGATAGGAACTCTTGCCAACCATCCTGCGATTGACGAGCATAGCGCTGCATTCATTGTGGCATATTGTATTATGTCAAACTTTTCGCGGCGAAACACTTTGTAGAGGTTATATATGGTGCTAATAAGTTGGAATGGTGTCATATATCCCCATTTAATCTTTACGGGGATATGTGTCACTTGTCCTAAGCACTCGGGTGTCAGTCGCGAGTCGACGTCCGGACTGCTTATGGCATAACATTCGAAGCCCTTTGCCGCCGCTCTATTGAGCGGCTTTACCATAAAGGCAGCAATTGTGCGAGCCTGGGTTGTCAATCCACAGATTTTCGGCATACAAGATTATTATTTACGCAATACTTTGAATAATGAACTATTGTCGTTCCGCATATCAACATATGCTTTCATAGCTCTATACCATCGATGTTTGAGCGCTTTCACCATTAACTTGCGACGAAAACCAGAGAAATGCGTGTCCCGGATAATGTCGGTGTACTCGGCAAGATTCTTATCAATATCAGCGCAAATGATGCTGTACGTATCATTTTTGTTAAACTGGGAAACGGCTGTGTTGAAAAGTGTGTGACAAATTGCGCGATTAAATTGTTCGCGCAAGTCATAGGCGTCAAGGTCGAGATGCGCCGTAAAATGTGCAGCCAAATTACGAGGGTAGCTCCAGGGTAAAGGCTTTGGCGCTTTTGTCATCGAAGAGTAGTTCAATCTATAGTAGTATAGGCAATCTTTTGTTACATATAAGCTATCTGCCCTCATTATTGCTACCGATTGGCACGCATGGTCTTCAGCCATAGAAATTGCATCATCTACAGTCATTATACTTTCTAAAGCCAGCCATCGCTTTGTACACTTTTGCACAGTGCTATGATTGAAGTAATGACCATCGGCTCGTTCGAGCAATGACGGTATGATTTCCGTTTCTATCTGGTCACGATTGAACAAGCCCTCTCGCTCGAGCATAGGATTCAGCACCTGATGGTCGGGGAAAACGCGAGTTTCGCCCGAGCAAATAATGTCGGGAGAGTATTCGGTGATTACTTTGGCGTAATTCTCGATATACCGATTCCCGATATAATCATCGCCGTCAAGATGGCATATATAATCACCGGAGCTTGCCTGAGCTCCTGCTTTGCGGGCACTAATTAGACCTCCATTGGGCTTATGAACTACGATAATGCGAGAATCCTTGCCGGCGTAATTATCACAGATGGCGGGGCAATTGTCGATAGAACCATCATCAACAAGAATGATTTCAATATTGCGGTATGATTGATTTAATACGCTATCAATGCATTGAGAGAGATATCTCTCAACGCCATAAATCGCAATTATGACACTAATTTTTATCGATTTATCGTTCATCAGCCTATGGGTCTATAAAAGCTGCACAACTACAATGTGATGCAAAAATATGAAATTTTTATTAAACTACCACATAAGAGATTGGATTCAAGTGATTGAAAATTGAAAATTGTGCTGAAAACTATAGCGTTATTGTCCCTGAGCTATTGTAAAGTATGTCGTGATATTTCCGTACGAGCTTGGTGCCATATTTTACCTCAACACGTGGCAGTTCTTCTCCGAGAAGTTGTTTGACCCGTAGGTAGGGTAAATTCAATCCGGCTCCTACGTATAAGACTATAGTGGCTGTAACACGTGGGTTTAAATCAGTAAGCCAAGGAACATCGTTTTCATCGAGCATAAAGTCAAAACCGATATTGCCATCCAAGCTAAGCGCTTTTACTATCTGCGTGCAGATATCGTAGGCTAATTGTTTTTTCTCGACTACGCTACTTTGAGCGATACTCATACTGCTCGAAGTGTTTCGCCTTCCGGCAATGTATAAGGTAGTGCCGTGGTCGGCCAATAAATCTACCGTATATTCTACCCCAGGAAGATATTCCATAGCAAACACTTCCGGAAATGGGTTGCAGTCATCAAGAATTTCACACATCTCATCAAGCGATACATGTAGCGATGAGGGTTTGTCAGATATAAACGATCTGCCTTTTGATAAGTGGGGTTGTATGATTCTGACACCTCGGCTTCCACTATTCTCAGCCATTTTGACCACGACAGGTTTATTCGGATAGCCGAGATCAGTAATGCAATTACGCAAGGAGTAGGTAGTATCGATTGCAACGTATTTAGGGGTTGCAATCCCATTTACTGACATAAAATCATATAGGCGAAGCTTGTTGTTGGCTATGGAGAGAGTGTTGTTATCGGAGATGGCAACTTTAACATCAATGGCGCGAAAGTCGTCCAGCCTCTCTAATACTATAGGTAGCTCCATTGATATATGGGGAAAGAAGATATCAATCTTTTCACGAGTGCAGATGCGAAGCAAAGTGTCAATGTAATTGGCATCGGTGTAGCGTGGCACTTGGTAGTACTTATCTACAATGTTTGCCATCTGGGCGAAATCATCGCTTATGTCAACGCCCACGATAGTTATCTCGCGTTGGTGATTGTTTTTGAGGCACGAGAAAAAGCCGGGCATAAATATTGCCCCGCAGGCTGTACTAAGTATTCGCAAGGGTTTCAGCATAGGTCAGAAGTCGAAACAAAACTTATTAAAAACGTCATCAAAAGTTTCCGCACGCGCAATTTGGACTATATCTCCATTAGAACGCTTGACGAATATGGGAGATTGTGGTTTGATAAATTGGGGTTTGGAGACGATGCTATAGCCACCTACATTCTCAAAAATTATGATGTCGCCTTGGGCTAAGTGACCTTGCCAACCGGGGACCATTACGTCCTGCTCTAAGCAGGTGAATCCCATAATATCAACGTTATTATAGAACTTTTGAGGGAGGCCCATAGGTATTATTGAGGTAGGTAGCTTCTTCATTGTGCAAATTTCGCCCAAATTGTGGTAATCACCGTCCATATTTGCAATCCATCGTCCTCTGATATTCTTGATACTAAGGACTCTCGATGCGAAACTGAAATATCTGGCTACAACTGTAGTGCCAGGTTCAGTAAAGAGTGTAGGCTTTTGGCCCGAATTAGAATAATGATTTGCAATCTTCTTGATGCAAGCATTGCAATAGTCATTGTAGGTGGGCACTTCATTTCCACCGAATTGTTCTTTAAGATAGCTGGGCATATCGGCAAACATACCACTGCCAAGACTAATGTACTTTGGTGTCCCATCAATAAGCTCATCGGCGGCTCGCAGCATTATTTCCGCACGTTTAGCCCAAGCGTCAAGTCCCCGAGCTCTGCTGATGTGACAGTGCAGGCCTACAAGAGTTAAATTGGGAGTACGCTTAATTAGATTACAGGCGACGTTTAAATCATCGTGGCCGAGAACGAGCCCGAATCTGGATATGAAGTTGCCCCCTAAATCCAAATTTATGCGTATTCCTATGGAAAAATTATGCTCAGGATGTGCTTCACAAAATCGAACTATTCGTTTTGCTTCATCGAGGCTGTCAATGTTGAGAATTCCGCCATTTAGCAAGTGCTCATAAGCCATCTCCCCTTTTGATGGCCCGTTATACACTATTTTGTCATTGCTGTATCCGATTCGTTTTGCCAGAGTATATTCCATATCGGATACTACTTCAGCAAGCCCACCAAGAGCTTTGACCAGGTTGCATACATATGGAGTATAGTTGGTCTTATAAGAATAACAGACCTGATAGTTTGGATAAATGGCTTTGAAGGTGCTTTCCAATAGCTGATAGTTGTCAATAAAGCCCTTCTCATCGAAAATGTAGAAGGGGGTATTATTCGATTTAAGTATGTCGGTTACAGTCTGGTTCATCTCTTGCTTGCGTTATTAATATAAAACGAGGCACCCCGCCCCTTTATTGCGCACCCGCGACAGGTGGGGGCTGTTTTTGCGTGGGATTGTGGCGGGGGCGCAAAGGGGCGTGGTGAGGCGGGGGCGTAAAGGAGGGAGGGAAGCGGGCCTTGACGGGCTGCTTCCCTCCTTGTGCTGTGGGCCTCGGCGGTTATTTGTCGTAGCCGAAGGCGAAGTTGTCGACCCAGAGGATCATACCCGGGGTGCCCACGAATGCGGTACCGCAGCCTGCGGAGGCCATCACGAGGACGTGGGTGGGGGTCTCATCGGCCTTGGCCCAGCCTTCTTCAATCACGGGCACCATCTTGCCCTTGGAGTTGCGGGCATAGTAGGCTTTGCTCTTGGGAATGAGGCCCATATACGACTTGTAGAACGGTTGCTTGGTGATGTCGCCGTAGTGGACGGCAATCTTGTGGCCGGTCTGCCAATTGGCCACGGTGGAGCCGTAGCGCTCGCGGCCGGTGCCTACGCGCAGGGCGTGAATGTTGCCCTTCTCGTCTTCCCAGCGTTTCTGCAGGAGGATGTACACCTCGGCATAGTCTTGGCCCTTGATAGTCTTCTTGGAGCCGATGCCCGACGACTGGATGCGGTCGCCTTTAGGCACTGTCACCTTGTAGTCGAACACGAGGTAGGATGGGCGCTTGGTGAAGGGGATACCCATCTCCATCTTGGAGTACGGGCTGGAGCTGTTGCGGATAGGCTCGTCCATGCGGCCGAGGAAGATGCTGCCCGATACGAGGACGTCCATATTGATGATTCCGAGGGCTTTGACGTGCTCGAGGATGGTGCAGAGCTTGGCGCACTTGCCCGAGCCGTGGGCTTCGGGGAATACGGCATTGCTGCCTTTGGTGACGCCCGACACTTTGGCCAGGACGTTGGACGTGGCCCACGGGCAGCCGCCGCGAGCGCGGAAGGCGTTGCCGCTATTGTCGGTGGCTGTAGGGCCGATGGCATACACTACCTTGTTGTTGCCGCCTATCACGGCCGATTCCTTGATGTTGCGAGTGATCCACTGGTCCATATTGCCGAAGTTGATGGGCTCTAAGCGCAGCGCCGAGGCCGAGAGGGCAGCGGCGGCGACCAATAGACTTGAGAGAATGATTCGTTTCATTATGAGTTATTTGATTATTAGGGATACAGAGAGTGAGGGATTAAGCTTTGGTGACACGTTCGAGCCACTTTACCATACCGAACATCACTCCCATTGAAAGGATGCAGACGAAGAGGAACACGCTCCAGCACACCCAGAGGCTCCATTGGTTGTACATCAGAGGGCCAATCCAGATGAGAAGGTTGCCCAGGGCGGTGGCGCCGAGCCAGAGGCCTTGGCACAGGCCCTGAAGATGCTTGGGCGCTACCTTCGATACGAATGACAGCCCGAGCGGCGATATGAACAGCTCAGCCACGGTGAGGAAGAAGTAGGTGACGATGAGCACCCACGGGCCGGCCTTCATAGCGTCCTGGGTGGCTACGTCGAGCGCTTTGAATTCGTTGCCCGAGGGGTAGCCGGCTGCTATCGAGTAGATGGCGAGGAAGAGGTAAGCGAGGCCGGCGATGCCCATACCGTAGGCAATCTTGCGCGGGGTGGAAATCTCGCGGCCGCGGCGGCTCAGCGCTCCGAAAATAAACATTATAATAGGTGTCAGCACGATTACGAAGAACGGGTTGACGGCTTGCCATATCTCGGGAGCGATGCTGTCGGTCTTGACGAAGTCGCGGGCGAATACCGAGAGCGACTGGCCATTCTGGTGGAAAGAGAACCAGAAGAAGATGGCGATGCCGAGCACGGCCGAGAGGGCGTAGAGGCGCTGCTTGATTTCAGTGGCCATAGCGCGGCGCTCTTCAGCGGTGTACTCCACGGCCTTGGCGGCCTCTTTCTTGGCGGGGGTGGGGAACTGGCGCTTGAAGGCAATGAATATTACCAGCGAGATAGCCATAGCGGCCACCGAAGCGAGGAAGGAGTAGTGCACGCCGGTGTTGAACACCTCAAGATACTTGGTGCAGAATGCCGTGAAGTCGGTCACCGCGCCGCCCGATACTTGAGCCGAAAGCTCCACGAGGTTGGCCGAGACGTTGCCGGTGGCCAGGAAGTCGTGGCAGAGCGCGGGGAGAGCGGCATTGTAGGCCAGGTTGTTGACGCCGAGCCACCACTCGCGCAGATAGGGGGCGATAAACGGGGCGAGGAGGCCGCCTATGTTGATAAACACGTAGAAGATTTGGAAGCCGCTGTCGCGCTTGCCTTTCACGGCGGCGAGAGCCTCGGGGCCTTTCTTGGCGGCTTCGGCCTCAAGATTGTCGTACATCTGTCCCACAACGGCCTGGAGGTTGCCCTTGAAGAGGCCGTTGCCGAAGGCGATGAGCAGCAGGGCGCCGCAGGTGAAGATGAGCAGCCCGGTAGAGTTCTGCGGAGTGGCCATAATGGGGAACGACATCAGCACATAGCCGATAGCCATCACGATAAGGCCGGCGATGATGGTGCCTTTGTAGTTCTGGGTGCGGTCGGCCACAAGGCCGCCCACGAGGCTAAGCACATAGATAAGGCAGTAGAATACCGAGTAGATGATACCGCTTTGCTCATCGCTGAGCCCGAACTTTGAGCAGAGGAACAGGAGCAGCACGGCATTCATAATGTAGTAGCCGAAGCGCTCACCCATATTGCTCAAAGCGGCGGGGATAAGTCCTTTAGGATGATTCTTAAACATAGTCAGGGTAATATTGATTATAGATTTTGGTTGCTTGACTTAGCCTCGAATGCGATGGCATAGGCTTTGATTTGCTTCACCATAGCGAGCAGGCCATTGCTTCGGGTGGGGGAGAGGTGAGAGCTGAGGCCTATGCGGTCGATGAAATAGAGGTCGGCCGCGAGGATGTCGGCCGGACGCTGGCCTGAGAGTACCTGCAGGAGCATAGCGATGATGCCCTTGACGATGATGGCGTCGCTGTCGGCCTCGAAGTAGAGCCGCCCGTCGGGCTTCAGCTCCGCATCGAGCCACACACGGCTCTGGCAGCCCTCAATGAGGTTTTGCGGGGTTTTCTTCTCTTCGGCGATAGGCTCGAGCGAATTGCCGAGGTCGATGATATAGGCATATCGGTCCATCCAGTCGTCGAAGGCCGTAATGTCTTCAATAATAGCGTCTTGCAGTTGATTGATTTCAGCCATTTCAATTAGCGTAGTTATTGACCGACAAAATTACGGAAAATCCGCCACCTGTGCAATAGCAGCGCAAAGGAGCGCCCGAGCGCTGATTATTCACGTCAAAATGCACTACTCTTGTGCAATTTGTCATTACGGCGTGAAGCGAAGGTTGATTTTAGGACGGCGGGCGAGGAGCGGCTTTGACATAAAATAAGCCGCCGAGGTGTCTCGGAGGCCTTTGTAGTAGTGAATCCGGGACTCGAACCCGGGTTTCCACCGTGAGAGGGTGGCGTGCTAACCGCTACACTAAATCACCATTTCTGCCGCAAAGGTAAGCATAATATTTGGAATATGAAAATTTTGGAGCATTTTTTTGCAAAATATTTTTAGCGGGGCGGTTGTGAATGGGGCTAAAACGGCGGGGGGTGTCGGCGTGATGCGGTTTGCCGGCGGCGAGGAGAGGGCAGCGGGGCCGGTTGGCTTTATTTTCTTAATCGGGCGGGGTGCAACCTCTCCGAGGTAGCGGATGCGTGGGTGCTGGCGTTAGCCCCACGTAGGCAACCGCTGCGCGGTAGGCAACGTGGGGTTTCGTTCTGTGCAACCGCTGCGCGGTAGGTCAAGGCGTGGCACAGGAGATGCCCATAGGCTCTGACATCTTGTGGGGTTAAGCACAT
>CAMHGU010000049.1 GCA_946184715.1 uncultured bacterium
GAATCCGAATGCCAAGAAATGAGTCGTTGATGTATCATCACGGCTCATTTTGATTTTGTATTTTATGTGGAGGGGGCCGGGGAGGTGGTGAGGCGGGTGAAGTAGCGGAACTGGGCTACGATCATGGCGGCGGTGATGATGGTGGAGATGACGTCGCTGATGGCGAAGGAGGCCCAAACGCCGTCGAGGCCGAGCCACAGCGGCACGGTGAGCACGAGCGGGATGAGGAAGAGAATCTGGCGGGTGAGGCTCAGGAAAATCGACTTCCAGGCTTTGCCTATCGACTGGAAGAAGTTGGTGGAGACAATCTGGAAACCTACGAGCCAGAACATCGACATAGCGATATGCAGGGCGTTGTCGGTGACGTCGATGAGCGTGTCGTCGGCAGTGAAGGCACGGGCGATGAGCGTTGGGCAGAAGAGGGCAATGGCGGTGCCGACGATGCAGATAGCCGAGGCCGCGGCGGCGGTGAGGGTGTAGGTGCGGCGCAGGCGACTGAAGATGCGCGCGCCATAGTTGTAGCCCACAATGGGCTGCATACCCTGGCAAAGCCCGATAATCACCATCACGAGAATCTGCCCGAAGGTGTTGAAGATGCTTGCGGCAGCGATGGCCATATAACCGCCCCATCGGAGCAGCGAGTGGTTGATGAGCGCGCCCACGAAGCTATGGGTGATGTTGATGAGAAACGGCGCGGCACCGATTGAGAATATCGAAGCTACGATGCCCCACTGCAGCTTGTAGATGTCGCGTGTGAAGTGCAGGTGGTGCTTCTCCTGCGAGAGGTGGGCCATCACCCACACCATCGACACGCCCATAGCGATGTCGGTGGCTATGGCGGCGCCTTTGATGCCCATATTGAGGCCAAAGATAAATATAGGGTCGAGAATCACATTGACCACCGCGCCGATGAACATCGTAATCATCGCCTTGCGCGGATAGCCCGAGGAGCGGATGTAGTTGTTGAACGAATACGACAGGTTGATAAAGAGGAATCCCGGGAGGAGATATATCAGGTAGTCGTGGGCATAAGGAAGAGTCTGCTCGTCGGCGCCGAACATATAGAGGAAGTCGTCGATAAACACGGCGAAGCAGGCTATATAGGCGAGAGCGATGCCGATGGTAAGCACCAGGGCGTTGCCGAGCACCCGCTGCGCCATCTTGTAGTTCTTCTCGCCGAGGAGAATCGACACACGCGATGAGCCACCGACGCCCACCAGTACGCCGAAAGCCGTGGAGATATTCATCACCGGGAAGGTGATGCCCAGCCCTGCAATCGCCTCGGGCCCTACGCCCTGCCCAATGAATATGCGGTCGATGATATTGTAGGTAGCCATCACGATGTTGCCCACGATAGCCGGGATGCTATATCGTAGCAAAAGGCGGCCTATAGGCTCTGTTTCGAATTGGCGTAGTTGGTTGGCTTGCATCGCGAGGGAGTGAAGGTTATAGCCGCTTGCGCTCGAAAGCGTCGATGAAACTATCGGGGGTGATGTTGACGATACGCTGGCCGCGGGGCTTGGCGAAGTGTTCTATCTTGTGGTAGGCACGAAAGGCGAGGTAGAAGCTGTAGATGATCTGGTGGAGCGGATACCGCACATAGTCGGTGGCGATGCGCTGCTTCTCGGCGTCGCTATCGGCGTAGAAATGCGGCTGTACTGACACCACGTGGTTGGCATCATCGACCCAGAGCGTCTTGGTCCAGGAGTGGTCGGCCCCGGCGAGGTAGATATTGTCGTAGCCCATACGCAGGGCTTGCATTATCGAGGGGATAAGCACATTGCGCGGGCGCGGCATCGCGGCGCCGCTGCTATAAGCCCAGCGCTCCAGCCACCCGAATCCCTCGGCGGCCACCATATTGAATCGGGCAATGCTCACACAGGCCGATGCGCTAAGGCGTGGCGTGGAGCAGCCCGTGGGCACGAAGAGCGTCATCGGCCAATCGGTGTCGCTGAGGTTTTGCCACAGCCGCTGAATGTTCTCGGGCGGTGTGGTGCTGAAGAATAGAGGGTCGGCCAGCACGTAGTAGCGCGGACACAGCTGCCGGAATTGAGGGGTAGAGGCGGCGAAGTTGACCGCCATCAAGGCTTTGTCGGCGAGGAAGTCGGCGTGATGCTCGATAGTGTCGGCGAGCGAAGGGCCATTGCCCATCACCACGATGCTACACCCCGGCGGCACCGTAGGCACCGCCACGCCGCAGCGCGAGCGTAGCGCAATGCGCGCTATGCTTGCCAAAGTGTCGAGCAGAGGCAACGACATCGGGGTTATTTCACTACGTTGACCGATGCCACAGTGCGAAGCGAGGAGGCGCTTTGTCCGGCGCGGATGGTGTAGCGACCCGTGGCCACACGGTTCCCGTCGGCATCGAGGCCGTTCCAGTAGTACACGCCGCCATTGGAGGTGCCGGAGCTAACCACGGTGCCATTGCCGTCCACAATCCGCACTACGCTGTTGTTCATCAGGCCGTAGATGGTAATCCAGCCGTTAAATGAAGGAGCAACGGGGTCGGGGAAGGCATACACGTTGTCGTAGTTCTCTTCCATAGGCAGCGTAGTGGGGTTGTATTCCACCATACCGCGATTACGGGTGCCGATGAATACGCCGCCGGTCTTAGGGTTGCAGGCCACTTCCACCACGTAGTCGTCGGGCAAGTAACTGTTGCTCGTGTTAAACTGGTTGTAAAGGCGGGAGCCATCGGCATTGGTGTAGAAGACGCCGTTGGTTTGAGTGCCGAACCACTTACGCCCCTCGTTGTCCTTAGACATACTCATCACGAGCTCGCCTTCCATGAGGTAGCCCTGAATAGAGCCGTCGTCGGCGATAATCTGCGGGCGCGTCATTCGGGGGCTGTCGCCGAAGGCGTCGGCCGGGTTGAAGTAGAAAGCGCCATCGGTAGAGGCGGCCCACACACGACCGCGCTCATCTTCCATAAGGTCGTTGATATAGTAGGGAGAGAAAGGCTTCTCGTTCTGGTCGATGAAGTTGCTGATGACCACGGTGCGGTCGTCGGAGGCGTCGCCGGGGGTGCCGTTGTCGTCAAAGACTGTCAGCGTGGAGTTGTAAGTACCGTTGGTGAGCACCTTATAGTTGGATTTCTTGCAAGCTACGAAGCTGATTTTCTTGGTACATACGAAGCCGGGGATATCGACCACAATCCAATCAGCCGCGGTGACATCTTGATCCTGCTTGTTGCGGGGCAGCACAGCGATAACGCGGTCGGAGGCTGAGGTACCGCTCACCACCCAGAGGTTCTTTTGACCGTCGAAGTCAAGACCGGCGCATAGGCAGGCCCAGGGCTTCTTGAGCGGCGAATTGGTGTTGTCGTAAAGGCGGGTGTCAATACCGTTCTTCACGAGGTGCACGCCATCGAATTGGGCTGCCAGATACACCTTCGACTTGTCGTCGGGGTCGAGGGCAATGGCGTTGGGGCCCACGAGGTTCTTATTGGTCATCGTGGTGTTCCACGGATAACCTACGGTGCGCCAAGTGGAGCCGTCGTAGGTGTCGAGATAAGTGACCAAGTAATACTCGCTCCACCACTGAGTGGAAGCGCGGTCGCACACGTAGAGCAGGTCGTTCTGGTCATCGTAGGCCATAAGGTAGGGACGCGTCACGGCCGAGGCTTCGGGCTTGGCATAGGGTGTGAGCACCGTCTCGGCGCCGGCATCGGTGAGGCTCACCTCTTTGACGCCGGAGGCATCACCGAGCCAGAAGGATTGCCCGTTGTTGCACGACGAGATCTTGGCAGCAGCTTGCGCGGTGCTGAGGGTGATGACGCGCTCTACGCTCGAAGCATCGGAGCTGAGCTTCACGAGCTTATTGTCCTTGGTGGTGAGATACACTATGCCTTCATTCTCATCGTAGGCAGTGAAGGTGTAGTCGCCGGTAACGGTAGTGGCTGCAATGCCTGTCTTATCAGCGTTGAAACCTACTAAATAAATTCGGGAGCTCGTACACCCTACGAATTTGGTATCGCTGATGGGCAGCACCTTTGAATAGTTAAGGCTATTGCTGCTCATCTCCGAGAGCGAGCTGTGACGAGCATCGAGATCGCTCCAGTACATAGCATTATTGGCGCCGAGCATGAGTTTACCGCTGAGAGGGAAAACATACTTGACGCCGGTGCCATAGTTGCGCATCTCTACCACACGGTGCTGCTGATTATCGAGAATCAGGTAGCCAAAGGCCGTGGCCACATAAGTGCGGCCATCGGCAAAGAGCACTTCGTTGATGGTCTTGCTCTCCTTCATTATAGCGTCCTTGAGGTCGCTGACGTTGAACACGCGGCCATCGTCGTAGATATAGTCGATGTTGGCATCGGTATAGGTGACGATAATAAACTCCTCGTCCTCGTTGCGGTAAATATTGCCAACGGAGGTGTCGGAGAGAGTGTTACGCGCGTTGAGCGATGCGGTCACGCCGGTAGCTTTATCGTAGCGATAGAGGCTGTTGGTGCTGACGTAGTACACGAGCGAGGGCGTGTCGATGACGCGGGTCATCGTGGAGCCGAGGGTGCTGTGAATCTTCCAGTCGCCGGTGGTGGCCGCGGTAGCGGTGCCTACTGTCAGGAGTATTGCCGCTGCTAATGATATGAGATTGCGATACATACTACTACTATTGTTGAGGTTTCTACTATTCAGTTTCGCTTAGAGTGCAAATATATCTATTTTGTGGCTTATTTACAAATCGTTGGGTGTCATTTCGGCGGTTTCGGCTTGAGGCTCAGCGCCATCGGGTGCCGGCTGCGGCGCGCTCTTGTCGACTTGCAGAGCTTGCCGCTTCCGGAATTGGCTGAGAATCTCTTGCGGATTGGGGAATTTGCGCCATTGCTCTTCGACCATATCGTGAGAGAACTGCACATCGCCTACCTTCTCGAGGATAAACACGTTCCAGAACACCTTCTTGTAGAACAGGTTGAATTCGGGCCTTGCGTAGCCTATTACATCTTCGCCATCGGCGTGATCTTGGAGATACTCATAACGGACGTAGTTTCGGCCTACGAAGCCGTAGTCGTTGCCCTCTTTCCGGGTGAGCTTGCCGCGGAAGTGGCGTATAAAAGGGATTCGCGCCAGGTGGCTCTGCTCGAGATGCAGCGAGCGAATCTTCGACGCGCCGGTGGTGTGGTCGATGGTGATGCGGCAGCGGTACACATCGCCCACCTTCGGGGCCTCATTCAAGAACGAGGCGTAGTTGAGGCGCCCGAACACCATACGGTCGGTGATATAGCTGAGATACTGCACCTTAGGGCTTACTTCGGTCACCACGATGGCTATCGTATCCTTGCCGAACACGAAGCGCTCGGCGCGCTTGGAATCGTTGACTTGAATGGCGTAGTTGTCAGGGGCCGGTGTGGTTTCGGCCCACCACGGCTCGCTCTGCTTGGCGACGATGTCCGGTGCCGGCGTCATCTGTAATCGCCGGCGCAACGCGGCTGCCGATTCGTATTCGGCGCGCGCACGGTCGTATTGTCCCCGGCTCTCGTAGATGGCGGCCAGCTTCTCGTGCAGCCCTATCCGCATATTGTCGGGGCCGTGGCAGGTGATGGCTTTGCAATAGGCGGCATAGCGCATATTCACATCGGAGAGGTAATCGCCGAGCTGCGACCAGGCCCACATCTTGGTGGAGGCGCATCGCGCGATGAAATCCTTCAGGGCATCGACGGCCTCTTGCTTGAGGTCGATAGCGTAGAGCAGGCGCGAGGCGTAATAGGTGGGGTACACAAAACTCTTATGGAGCTGAGCCAGCGTGATGAGGTCGATGACAAAGGCGAGCACCTCCTGGCGGTCGTAGTAGCCTTTGGCATAGTCGCGCAGCATCGCCTTGCTTTGCATCACATAGGCTTGCTCGGCGAGCGAAAGGCGACGTCCGTCGCGGTAAGAGTCGTAGCCGGCAGCCAGATGCACCTCGAAGTCGGACGGCCGCAAATATTGGCAATCCCACCACTCGAAAAACTCCGAGAAGCCTTGCCAGGGCTGCAGATGCACATTCTTCAACCCCGCAAAGATGCTCAGCAGGCGCGAGTAGGCTCCTGAGGGGCGCACAAATTGCAGCTGCTTGACGAGGTCGAAGAGGTGGTCGGCCACGTCGAGTGCTTTGTTATGGCGTGAACAGTCGATGATAAACTTCAGGATAGGGTTGACCACCTTCTGATTGGCGCAGTCGGTGCCGGTGGCCGGAATATGGAGGTTGACCACCTCGTTGAGATAGGCGAAAAACTCTCCGCGCTGGGCATAAGTGGCGGTGCGCCCCATCTTCACCACGAGGCACATTGCCAATTCATTGCGCACATTACGGTCGTCGGGGTCGCTTAATAAAGCCTCTATCGCGGCCTCAAAAGCTTCCTGCACCTTACCCGTAGTGCGCAACTCCTGTATTTGCTTATACTCCATTGTCTTTACAACTCTGCAAAGTTAATCATATTTTCCGAAAAACGGAATAGAAACGACATACTATGCCGCCGACGGGCGCGGGGCGGTGAGGCTGCGAAGATGACGAATGAAGGTGGTGAAATAGAGCACGCCGGCGAGCGAAAGGCTGGCGGCGAAGGAGTAGAAGATGCCCTCGGCGCCACCGCCGAAGGTGAAGGCGAAGAGATAGGTCACCGGAATGCCTACAATCATATACGACACAAAGGCGATGGTCGATAGCGGCTTGACGTGGGAGATACCTCGCAGACAGTTGCAATAGGTCACCTGCGTAGCGTCGGCAAATTGATAGGTGATGAGCGGCGGTATCAGGAGCATACAGAGTGCTATCACCTCAGGGTCGGGCGTGATGAGCGACACCAACTTGTGGCCCACTGTCAGGAATATTATCGAAGCTACGGCGGCAAAAAACAGTATGATGGCGAATCCGCTATGGGCGGCGGCTCCGGCTTGGCGATATTCGCCGAGGCCGTAGTGGTGGGCGATGCGGATACAGGTGGCCGAGGCAAAGCTTTCGTACACCATAAAGCCAATCATACCCGCAATCATCACCACTTGGTAGCTTGCGAGCGCTATGGCACCTATCCAACCGAGCATCACACCGGCGATGGAGAAATAGGCGGTTTCCAGTCCACTTTGCAGGGCTATGGGCCACGAGGAGCTGATTATTCGCTTCATTGTGGCTACCGAGCGGCGCGCGGCGGCCATCAGGCGGAAATCGGCGCGGTAACGGCGGTGAAAGGCCATCACGCAGAGGGTGGCCACGGCCATAGTGATGCGCGATGCAAGGGTGCTGACACCGGCACCGTTAAGCCCCATCTCGGGGAACCCGAAGGCCCCGAAGATGAGCAGATAGTTGAACACCACATTCTGCACATTGGCGATGATGGTAATCCACATAGGCACAGCCACTTGTCCGGTGCCGTCGAAGTACTGTCGCAAGGCGCAGGTGATGCCCACGAGCCAAAGGCTCGACAGCACCACCAGATAGTACTCCTTGACCAGCGGCATCAGCTCCGGCGGCTGGTTGAGAAAGTCGAGGAAGAAGTAGAATACGGTCATAATGGCCGTGAGCAGCAGGGCGAATATGGTGTTGACTTTAAGCCCGTTGTGCATCACTCCGGCCAGCAGCTCACGCTCGCCGCGCGCGCTGTGTTGCCCCACAAGGTGTGTAAGCCCTATCGAGAAGCCCATAATGAGCATAAAGGGCAGCATAAAGATATTGTTGACCAGTGAGGCTGCGGCGAGGGCATCGGTGGCGTAGTGTGCCACCATAATATTATCGGCAAAGCTCACCACGATGACGCCAAGGTGGCCTACGAGGATAGGCGCGCCGAGGCGTAGTATGCGCGACACGTGGCGCTGATATTTCGGAGCGTGGCTCATCGTGTCACCTCAACCTTACGGGTGGGCGGAAGTGTGGCGTTGCGGCTGTCGATAGCTTGCACGCTGCGGCGGGCAAGAGAGCGGAATGCTTCGCCGCTGACGGTGTTGGCCATAGCAGCCGGCACGCCCTGGTCGCCGCCTTCGCATATCGAGGCTACGAGCGGAATCTGAGCGAGCAGCTCCACGTGCAGGGCCTCGGCAAGGCGCTTTCCGCCACCATTACCGAATATGTAATAGCGCTCCTCGGGGTGCTCGGCCGGGGTGAACCAGGCCATATTCTCCACGATGCCCAAGATGGGGACGTTGACGGCTTTGCCGGCAAACATATTGATGCCTTTGCGGGCATCGGCGAGCGCCACCTCTTGAGGGGTAGTGACCACGATGGCGCCGGTGATGGCGAGGGTCTGCACAAGAGTGAGATGAATATCGCTGGTGCCGGGAGGCATATCGATGACGAAATAGTCGAGCTCGCCCCATTCGGCTTCGGAGATGAGCTGCTTGAGGGCGTTGCTGGCCATACCGCCGCGCCACAGCACCGCGCGCTCTTTATCGACCATAAATCCGATGGAGAGCAGCTTCACACCGTATTTTACGATGGGCTGGATTAGGTCGCGGCCATCGTCGCTCTTGGCCACATACACCGTGTCGTCCTCCACGCCCATCATTTTAGGCACCGAGGGGCCGAAGATGTCGGCATCGAGCAGCCCCACGCTGTAGCCTTCCTGGGCGAGGGCCACGGCCAGATTGGCGGCTACGGTCGATTTGCCCACCCCACCCTTGCCGCTCGACACCGCGATGATGTTCTTCACGCCCGGGAGCAGCTTGGCCGGCGTCTGAGGCGTGGCTTGGCGGGTTATCACCTTGATGTTGCCCTTAATGTCGATGTCGGGGGCCACGAAGGTGAGAATGGCGGTCTCGGCAGCACGCACCACGGAGCGGATAAACGGGTCGGTGGCTTTGTCGAAGATAAGCGAGAAGCTTACGCGGCGGCCGTCGATGCGGATATCGTCGGCGAGCATATCGTTGTCGATGAGGCTGCGGCCATTGCCGGGGTAGCGCACGGTGGCCAGCGCTTCACGTATCAGAGCGGGATAGATGGGTTGTGGCATATCGGGATGGGGGTTTATTGGGCTGTGGGTGATTGAAAGGTGTCAGGGCTTTGCAACACTCCGCGCGAATAGCTGCGATAGGTGTCGAACTCGATGTCGATATCGGGCTCGCGCAGCGGAGCCTCGGTGGCGGGCAAGCTGAAGCGGAGGTACTTTATGGTGAGGCCTCGGGCAAGCCATTGCCGCTCGTAGTGGGTACGGATGTCGAGCACGTCGGATTCGATGCCCGAGCCGTAAAGGTCGGCGGTGTCGGCAAGCAGCGGCAGCGCGTTCTCGGCGGCCATAGCCCGAGTGTAGGTGTAAAGAAACGGGCTATCGGTCTTAAGATTGATGATGGCATCGGGGGCGAGAATGCGGCGGTAGAGGGTGAGGAAGCGTGTGCCGGTAAGCCGCTTGTTCACCTTCTTCATCTGCGGGTCGGGGAAGGTAATCCACAGCTCGGCCACCTCGCCCGGCGCGAAGAATCGGTCGATAAGCTCGATGCTCGTGCGCAGGAAGGCGGCGTTGGCGATGTTTTGCTCGAGTGCTTCCTTTGCGCCGGTCCACATGCGCGCGCCTTTGATGTCGATGCCTATGAAATTGCGCTCGGGGAAGCGGCGCGCGAGCCCCACGGTGTATTCGCCCTTGCCGCAGCCAAGCTCAAGCACAACAGGGTTCTGATTGTGAAACACCTGCTCGGCCCAGTGGCCGCGATAAGGAAACCCTTCGCGCTCGAGAGCCGCAAAGGGATATTGATAGACGTTGGCAAATTCGGCCATATCGGCAAATTTGCGCAGCTTGTTCTTGCCCATAGCTTGCTTTTAACGCCTGATAAGCTTGAGGGAGAAGCGATGGCCGTCGTCGGTGCGGCCGGCTACGATGTAGAAGAGGTTGGTCATCGCTTCGGTGTTGACGACGGCTTTGCTCGAAGCCGGGCGCAGGCGCGTAAGCTCGAGGCCGGCGGGGTCGTAGAGCATCACCTCTTGAATGGTGCGCGACGATTCAATGACAAGGTTCTTGCCTGAGAAGTAGGCTTTGACATCGGTGAAGTCGGCGAGGCTTTCGGCCGAGGAGGCAGGCTCAATCTGGAACTCCTTCCACTGGTCGGCCTCTTTATAGTCGTTGACAAGGTCGTCGCTCACTTTGAGCAGCACTGTGGATTGGTCCACGTCGTTCCACACATCGTCACCGAGTGGCGGCACCTGTGTAGTGGCTCTTACGCGGAAGTCCTGCAGGCCGGTGTTGCCGTCGAAGGCGTGGTCGTCGATAAGCTCGATGTCATCGGCATAGAGGTCGTAGGAGACCACGTCGGTCCAGTAGGCGAAGGCGTATTTGCCTATGCGGGTGATGCCTTCGTGGAGCGCCACATCGGTGCTGCCGAAGCCGTTCACGCCGGTATAGGCGTAGTCGCTCACCTCGCGCAGGGCTCCGGCCATCTCGTATTCATCGATAGCCGAGTCCATAAAGAACGCTCCGGCGCCTATTGAGGTCACTTGGGTGGGTATCTTGACCGAGGCGAGCGCCGCGTTGTCGGCAAAGGCCCATTCGCCTATCGTTCTGAGCTGGTTGCAGCCGCTGAGGTCGGCGGCCGTGATGGCGGTGCCTTTGAAGGCATCGTTGCCTATGGAGCGCAACGTGGTGGGGAATGTGAACTGCGTCAGTGCTTTGCAGCCGAGGAAAGCGCCATCGCCTATGGAACGGCAGTTGGCCGGCATTGTCACCGAGGTGAGCGCGGCGCAGCCGTCGAAAGCGTGGGCCGGAATGGTGGCGCGGGTATTGGCGGTGGCGAACTTCACGCTTTGCAGCGAGGTGCACCCACTGAAGGCGTGGCTGCCTATTTTGTACATACTGCTCGGAGTGGTAATGTCGGTCAGCGCTGTGCAGCCGCTGAAGGCGTAGGCGCCGAGCGAATCGGCATAAGCCGGCATCGTCACCGTGGTGAGGGCCGTGCAGCCGGCGAAGGCGCCTTCATCAATCGCGCTGATGCGGTCGCTGAGCTTCACCGTGGTCAGCTTGGTGTTGCCTAAGAACGCCGCCTGCGGCAGCACGCCGCCATCAAATGAGGTCTGCGCCGCAAAATACGCGATACCGTTATCTACTGCCTCCACACCGCCTATGCCCGAGATGTCGAGCGTTGTGAGGTTGGTAAGCTTGGAGGAGATAAAATAGATATCGGCTGCGTTGATAGTGCCGAGCACTGTCAGGCTGGTGACTGATGCGGGGCTGCTGATGAGCGTGGATATAGTGCCCGGAGTGTTGACCGTAACGGTAGTGGCGTTGAGGCCAAAAGCCATCGAAGCGGCTACCCAGAGAGCTATTGCAATTCGTTTCATATCAGGGTATATAAGTTTCGTTATTATCTCAATCTGCAAAGATAAAACATTTTTTGCAAAAGCAAGCAATGCATAGGCATCTATGTGTGTTGCTTTTTGGCTTGATTGTTGCACATCGGGGCGAAAACAGTCAATAGTATGCCATCAATATTCGGAACAGTAGAGTTTTATATAGTGTGCTTCGTGGTGGGCGTGGCGATAGCGGCCATCGTGGGGCGCCCGTCGCGGCTCGACGAAGCCCGCACGTCGTTTGCCACGGGCGAGATAATAGGCGTAGCGGCCGCCGGCGAGGAGGCCGAGCGATGCGTGGAGGTGACGGCGCGCCACGATGGTTGCCTCGAGGTGGTGCATCGCGGCGTGCCGTGCGATGCCGGTGTGGAGCCGGCCATAGCGATAAAAATAATAGGCTCCGACCTGCGCCTCACCGAGCGGGTGACCCCGGCTCCGAGGCCCGACGCGCCGCGCGTCGATGTACGCTACGTGGTGGCCGGACTGCTTGCCGCGCGCTATCATCTTTACTTCGACAGCACCTCCACGGGCAGCTATGCCGCCGGCAGCTTTGTCAATGAGGAGCCCTTTCACGGGCGTTACGAAATGGTGGGCTAAGCCTGCGCGGGGCGCAG
>CAMHGU010000050.1 GCA_946184715.1 uncultured bacterium
TGGGTGAAGGTGAAGACGCTGAGCGGAAAGGTGGGCTGGCTGCCCGAGTGGGAGCTTTGCGACAATCCGCTTACTACTTGTCCGTAAACCGGTAATTTTCAGCTATTTCGAAGCCTACGCAGGAGAGCATCCTCGCGTAGGCTTCGGCTTTACGGTCGAGAGGGAGCGGATAGGCTCGCGAGGTGGAGGGCAGGCGCCAATGCTGCAGTGTGCGGCCGTTGAGCGTTATCTCCTCGTAACGCCCTATGGGCGGGACGCTCGTGGCGGTAGCCGTGGCCACCTGCTCGGCGGCGAGGGTGCCGGTGGTGGCGATGGCGCGCAGCTGCGGCATCAGCTTGGCAAGCCGGTCGATGTCGGTAGGCTCGACAATCTTCAGAAAGGCGTCGGAGGCGTTGTCGCGCAAGCGCACCACGGCTTCGGCGGTGTCGTAGAGCGCGATGCCGCGAGCGGTGAGAAACTCCTTGATGTCGTCAAGCCGGAACTGCCGGTGCTCGGTGTCGCAGAATCGCTGCGCATCGCCGTAGAACGTCAGGCCCATGACGCGCCAGAAGTCGTTAATCCAGTTGGGGTAGTAGAACTCCATCTTCCGGCGGTGAGGCTGGGGCGGGAAGGTGCCGAGGAAGAGCACGCGCGCGGTTGCGGGCGTGAACGGCTCGAAAGGGTGTCGCTCCGGCTGTGTCATTTCCGCTTGATGCCCAGCTCCTCGGCCAGATAGGGGGCCGTGCGGCTCTCGGGGGCTTTGGCCACTTTCTCGGGGGTGCCGGTAGCTACGATGGTGCCGCCGTTGCGGCCGCCTTCGGGACCCATATCGATGATGTAGTCGGCGCATTTGATTACGTCGAGGTTGTGCTCAATCACAATCACGGTGTTGCCTTTATCCACGAGCCTATTGAGCACGCCGAGCAGAATCTTCACATCCTCGAAGTGGAGGCCGGTGGTGGGCTCATCGAGGATGAAGACGGTCTTGCCGGTGTCGCGCTTGGATAGCTCGGTGGCGAGCTTCACGCGCTGGCACTCACCGCCCGAGAGGGTATTCGACGGCTGGCCGAGCTTGATATATCCGAGGCCCACATCTTGCAACACCTTTATTTTGCGCAGTATGGCTGGCTGATTCTCGAAGAACTCCACGGCTTGGTTGATGGTCATATCGAGCACGTCGGCTATCGACTTGCCTTTGAAACGCACCTCGAGAGTCTCGCGGTTGTAGCGCTTGGTGCCGCACACCTCGCAGGGCACCATCACGTCGGGCAGGAAGTGCATCTCGATGGCTTTGTAGCCGTTGCCTTTGCACTCCTCGCAGCGGCCGCCTTTGACGTTGAAAGAGAAACGCCCGGGCTTGTAGCCGCGTATCTTGGCCTCGGGAAGGCCTACGAAGACGTTGCGGATGTCGGCAAAGACGCCGGTGTAGGTGGCCGGATTGGAGCGCGGGGTGCGCCCTATGGGCGACTGGTCCACGGTCACCACCTTATCCACATTCTCGATGCCCACAATCTTGGAGTAGGGTAGCGGCTCCTGCAGCGAGCGGTAAAAGCGCTGGCTCAGAATGGGTTGCAGCGTGCCGTTGATAAGGCTCGACTTGCCGCTGCCCGACACTCCGGTGACACACACGAAGCAGCCCAGCGGTATATCCACATCCACCTTCTTGAGGTTGTGGCCCTCGCAGCCGCGCAATCCCAGCTTGAGGCCGTTGCCTTTGCGTCGCTTCTCGGGCACCTCGATGCGTAAGGCGCCGTTGAGGTATTGGGCGGTGAGGGTGGTGGTGGAGAGCATCTCCTGCGGCGTGCCCTGGAACACCAGGTTGCCGCCTTTGCGGCCGGCGCGCGGCCCGAGGTCCACGATGTAGTCGGCTTCGAGCATCATCTCCTTGTCGTGCTCCACCACCACGATGGTGTTCTCGTTGTCGCGAAGCTCTTTGAGCGACTCTATGAGGCGGTGGTTGTCGCGCTGGTGCAGGCCGATGCTGGGCTCGTCGAGCACGTAGAGCACATTGACGAGCTGTGAGCCTATCTGCGTGGCAAGGCGTATGCGCTGGTTCTCGCCGCCGGAGAGCGACGCCGAGGGCCGATTGAGCGACAGGTATTCCAGCCCCACATCGAGCATAAAGCGGAGCCGGGTGTTAATCTCCTTGAGAATCTCGCCGGCGATGAGCCGCTGGCGCTCGGGAAGACGCTCCTCCACGGTGCTGGTCCATTGATACAGCTCGGAGATGTCCATCTTGGCGAGGTCGGCGATGTTCTTCCCGTCGATGAAGAAATGGAGCGACTCGCGGCTGAGGCGGTCGCCGTGGCAGTCGGGGCACACCACCGTGGAGAAGAATTGCCCGGCCCATTTCTGCGCCGAGGCCGATGCCTCGTCGTCGGTCTGCATCTCGAGGTATTTAATCAGGCCATCGTAAGATGAGAGGTAGTTGTGGAACGCTCCGGTAGGCTCCTTCACGCGCAGACGCTCCTCGGTGCCGTTGAAGATGTCGTCGAGCACCTCGTCCGATAGCTCCTTGACGGGCGTCTTGATGGTGTAGCCGTATTTCTCGCATATCGCGGCTATCTGCCAGAAGATTAGCGAGTTGTGGAATTTACCTATCGGCACTATCGCACCGGCGTAGATTGAGAGTTTATCGTCGGGGATTATCTTGGCGCGGTCGATGATGTTGACGTAGCCGAGGCCTTTGCAGCGGCGGCAGGCGCCTTGCGGGGAGTTGAAGGAGAAGTCGTGGGGCGCGGGCTCGCAGTAGGAGAGGCCGGTGGCGGGGTCCATCAGCTGGCGGCTGTAGTGCTTCACTTCGTCGGTTGCCACGTCGAGCACCATCATCTGGCCGTCGCCTTGCTTGAGGGTGCTCTCCACCGAGTCGGTCAGTCGCTGACTACCTCGCGCGGGCACGCGCATCTTATCCACCACGAGCTCCACGTCGTGGTTGCGATAGCGGTCGAGGCGCAGCCCTGGCTTGATGTCGGTAAGCTCGCCATCGACGCGCGCCGTTAGAAACCCTTTGCGGAAGAGGTTGTCGAAGAGCTCTTTGTAGTGGCCTTTGCGGTTCTTCACGAGCGGCGCCAGGAGCAGCACTTTGCGGCCGCCATAGTTGGCCAAGAGCAGCTCCACTATCTTCTCGGTGGTGTATTTCACCATCGGCTGGCCGCTGAGGTAGGAGTAGGCGGTGGCGGCGCGGGCATAGAGCAGGCGCAGGAAGTCGTAAACTTCGGTGCTGGTGCCTATGGTGCTGCGTGGGTTGCGGTTGGTGGTCTTCTGCTCTATGGAGATGACGGGGCTTAGGCCCGTGATTTTGTCCACATCGGGGCGCTCGAGGTTGCCGAGCATATTGCGGGCGTAGGACGAGAAGGTCTCGATGTAGCGGCGCTGGCCTTCGGCATAGATGGTGTCGAACGCCAGCGACGACTTGCCCGAGCCGCTGAGGCCGGTGACCACCGTCAGGCGGTTGTGGGGGATGGTGACGTCGATGTTCTTGAGGTTGTGGACGCGTGCGCCCCACACCCTCACGGCATCGTCTTCGGGTTGTACGGCTTCCTCGGCCGCGCTGTTGTTCTTTATTTCGATATCCAATTGTTGTTGTAGGTTACGAAGGTGCGGTTGCTGATTTTGAAGTCGCGCTGGGTGGCGACTTTTACTTTATAGCTCTTGCCGGCTTTGTTGGTAAGGGTCTTGGAGCGAATCCAGGGGTTGAGCTCTCGCAGCTGCAGGTAGCTCATACCGTGCTCTTTGGCCCAGGCTGGCCAGTCGCTCACACGGCCTGTCACCTCCACCACCTTATAGGTGATGGGCTGATAGAGCTGGCTCTCGTCGAGGTAGAAGCCGTAGGCGTGGGGCTGCTCCATCACCATCTTCATCGCCAGGATGCGTGGCACATAGCGCGAGGTCTCTTCGGTGAGGTAGAGGTCGAGCGCGCTGGAGGCTTGCTGTGCCGAGAGCTCGTTGCTTATCTTTCCCATTCCGGCGTTGTAGGAGGCGGCCACGCTGGCCCAGTTGCCGTAGCGGTTGTAGCCGGCTTTGAGGTATTTGCAGGCGGCTTCGGTGGCTTTCTCGGGGTCGTAGCGCTCATCCACTTCGTCGCTCACTTCGAGCCCGTACTGCTTGCCGGTGGCGGCGAGGAACTGCCAGAGACCGGCGGCGTGGGCGGGCGAGTAGGCGCGCAGGCTCAAGTAGCTCTCGATGCAGGCCAGATATAGGAAGTCGAGGGGCACGCCGTTGCGCTTGAGTATCGGCGCCATTATGGGGAAGTAGCGGTTGGCGCGCTTGATGGTCAGTAGGGTGTTGCTATGGCCGAACACGAGCGAGGTGAGCTCGCGGTCCACACGCTCGTAGAGGTCGGTGCGGTCGAGGCTTATCTCTTGCCCGGCAAAGGTGATGCTTAGGGGCACTGAGGGGTTGATTACGGGGGCGTAGAGGGGCTGGCTGGCGCCGCGGCGTTGCGAGGCGGGCACTGCCGGAGCCGAGCCGTTGCTCACGCGGGCAGGGGGTGGCGGCACTTCGCCGGCCACTGAGGCGAGCGTGGCGGTAGCTATGAGGGCTACGGTGAGGGCGCGCGCCATGAATCGGTGGTGGTTACTCGGTTGAAATGACATCGTCGGTTGTGGTTGGGGTTGGGGCTTCTTTGAAATTGATTATGTTGATATCTCCTTTAAGATTGTAGGTCTTGCCGTCGGCGCCGCGGGCTTTGATGACGTAGAAATACACGCCGTCGGGCACAAATTTGCCGCCCTTGCGACCGTCCCAGCCTTGTGAGGGGTCGGTGAGCGTGGCCATCTTGATGCCGTAGCGGTTGAAGATGTGGCACTCAAACTCCACGAGCGAGGCCGCGGTGACGCGCCACACGTCGTTGATGCCGTCCTGGTTCTTGGGCGTGAAGGCGTTGGGGCAATCGAGGCGCGAATTGCCGATGGTGATGGTGTAGGTGTCGCCGTAGCACTCACACGAGGCATCGTCGTTGGCGCCGTAGAAGCGGGCGTAGAAGGTGCCGGCCTCCTTGAAGGTGTAGGTCACCTCTTGGCTGTTGAAGCGATACTGGAGGTCGGTAAAGTCGGCGTCGGTGGCAATCTGCCATTCGCGGAAGATTACGGCATCGGTGATGTGGGCCACAAATTCTATCTCGGCGGGCGCCGAGCCGCCCAGTCCGGCCTCGGAGTTCTTCTTCTTGTTGAGCTGGCGAGCCGTGGTGTAACACTGGGTGGCGGTGGTGGTGAAGTAATCGCTCTCGATGCTGAAATCTTCCTTCCACTCCTTGAGGAAGCGGTCGCCGGTGAGGGTGAACGAGGTGTTGCACAGCGGCGCGTCGATGGAGTTCTCGCGCTTGAAGTCGTCGATGACCACGGTCTTCTCCACCTGCTCGTAGCGCACATTGGCGTAGGGGTCGGTCTCTTCCTGCGGCTCTGTCTCCTCGCCGTCGCCCTCTCCGTCGGTATCGCCCTCTTCGGTGGTGGTATCCTGGGCGGTAGCGCTCTCTAAGCCTTGCAGCTCAAGTGTGAGATAGGATAGCTGCAGCTCGCGGCTGATGGTGCGCCGCTGCCCGGTGATGGTGTAGTAGGCCATCTCCTCGCCGGTGCCGTCGAAGGTGAGCGTCATCTTGTCGCAGTCGGTGGTGGTGGGCAGGATTATCGAGTTGACGTTGAGTCGATAATCGGCATAGTTGGTCACCCAGATGTAGGTGCGGTCGGTGCCTTGCTCTATGATGTAGCCATAATTGGCGGCCACGGGCGAGAGGGTCGAGACGTTGCCGCTCTGCGTCACTCCCGTGGTCACCTCTTCGGCGTATCCGCCGCCGAGAGCGCTGTAGATATACCACGTGACGGGCTGAGCGTTGTCGCCGGTGAAGGTGATGTCCACGCCCTTGGTGTCGTAAATCACGTAGATGGCATCGAGGCCGGTGTTCTTCTCGGGCGTGATGGTCACGATGCTGTGGTCGCTGCCCGTGAAGCTTACGCTCGCGGCGTGGCTCTTGTGGGCCGTCATCGCCGCTATCAGTATAGATAATGTGATGATTATTCGATTTCTCATTTCCCGAAGCGTTTAGCCTACAAAGATAGCAATTCGCCCCCACATAAGCAACCCCCACAATTTATAGAAGCTCTAGATTATCTAGAATATCTCGCTAAGGAATACTGGAATCCACTGCGGCAGCTATGCGAGGAGCTCGAGGAGCTTGTCGATGCCGTTTTTGGACAGCTCGAGGCGCTGTTCCTGGCCGTCGGGCGAGAGGAGAATGCAGCTGTGTTGCTGGTGGTTAAGGCGATACACCCGCGGGAGGTTGACGATGGTGCTGCGGTCCACTCGGGCGAAGGTGCCGGCGGGCAGCCGCTGCTCGAGCGCCAAGAGGCTTTCCAGCACCAGGTCTTTGCCGTGGAAGGTGTGGACGGCGGAGTAGTTGCCGTTGGCTTTGATGTAGGCGATGTCGGCCGGTGCCACGAAGAGCTTGCCGTTGAGCGACTTGAAGCTGAACTTCTCGGGCAGAGCCGGCTGTAGGGCGGCCGCTTCGGCTGCGGCGCGCGCCGCGGCCTTGGCGATGGCGTGGGCCAGCTCGCCTTTGTCGATGGGCTTGAGCAGGTAATCGACGGCCGACAGCTTGATGGCGCTCATCAGGTAGTTGCGGTCGCTATAGGCAGTGGTGAAAATCACGTAGGGCAGGGGCATCGTAGGGCGAAGCTCTTCGAGCAGATGTAGGGAGTCGCGTCCCTGCAGTTGTATGTCGAGAAAGAGCAGGGCGGGGCGGTGGCGCAGGATGCTGAGGCGCGCGCTGTCGTAGTTGTCGCAGGCATCGACCACCTCTATCGTGTGGCCAAACTCCTCCAGCTTTGCCAGCAGCGACAGCCGCGGCAGCCGCTCATCTTCCACTACTATTGTCGTCAGCTTCTTCATATTGTCGTTATTTAGTATTTAAAGTCGATGGGTACCCACGTGGCGAAGCAGGTGCCGGCGGGGTGGCCGTCGGCGTCGCTGAGGTCGGTCACTTGCTGCTGTATCCGGTGCTTGTTGGCGCGGTTGTACAGCTCAATCTGCTGGCTAAGAATCTTCAGGCCCTGCTTGGTGGAGTGGCCGCCGGCGAGCGCGGCCTCGGTACGCCCTATGCCGTCGTCGCCTACACTCACGAGAATGCCGTCGGCACCCTCGCGCCGCTCGCGCTTGATGGTCACCGCCACGTGGCCGGTGCCGGCTTTGCGCGCGATGCCGTGCTTCACGGCGTTCTGGCAGTAGGTATGGAGCAACATCGTGGGTAGCAATGCGTTGCGGTCCACGTCGGGCGATACGTCGATGGTGTACTGGAGCCGCTCGCCGTAGCGCATCTGCTCCAGCTCAAGATAGGTGCGAGCGTATTCTACCTCATCGGCCACCGTGCGCGATGGGCGGTCGATGTCGGATAGCGTCCGGTTGGTGAAGTCGGAGTAGAGCTTCAGGTAGTGGGTGGCTTCGTCGGTGGAGTGGTTCGACACGAAGTACTCTATGCCGGCGAGCACGTTGGAGTGGAAGTGGGGGATGGCCTTGAGGCGCACGGCGCTGAGCTGCAGCTCTTTCTTCTCCTTCTCTTCCTCCAGGCGCTTCATCTTGATGCGGGCACGGCGCTTCTCCACGCTGCGCGCCGCAAGCCACACGGCCACGGCCAGCAGGGCGATGCCCGCAAGCCAGGCCCACCACTGCTGCCACCACGGGCGCGGAGCCACCACGATGGCCGCCTCTTGGTTGTCGCTCAGCAGCAGGTCGGGGCGGAACGATGTCATCTCCTCCAGCCCGGCCACCCACACCGTGCCGTCGGCGTCCTCGGCCATCGTGGCCATCAGCGGCTCAATCATCGTGAAGCCGTTGCGGGCGTCAAACCAGTGGATGTCGGTCGCTTGGCAATCATCGTCGAGGCGTGCCACCATCAGGCCGTCGATTGCCGCGGCAACGAGGTAGCCGCGGGGCGATAGGTGCACGGCGCGTATCTCGTGGCCTTTGAGCGTGGGGAGGGTCTCGGTCATCGCGCGCAGCCGGTTGTCGTGGATGGTGTAGAGGGTGTCGCCTATGGCGAAGCTGATGCGCCCGCGCCCGTCGGTGGCCATCGTGGTGACTACAAGGGTGGTGGGGGTGCTCTTCACCTGCTCTATGCTCACGCGGCCGCTGTCGATGCCCGTCAGGCGGTATAGCCCGGGAGTGCAGCCCACCCAGAGCCGGCCGTGGCCGTCGTCGGCAGCGCACCATGGGCGCACGGTCTCAGTGGTCAGGGTGTCGAGCCTATGGCTGCCGGGGTCGTAGGAGAGCACGCTGCCGCGGGTGCCGATGATGAGGCGCTCGCCATAGCGGCTCACAAATTGGTAGCGGTCCTCGGGTAGTCGGAGCGGGGTGACGCCGCCGTCGGGCGTCACGGCAACCACGTCGCTACCGCTCGACATATACACCGTGCCGCCTATCACCGTGGCGCTCGGCGCGAAAAAGCGGTCGGCTTCGGTGGCAAGCAGGCGGTTGCCGGCAAGTACTTTGCCGTTGAGGGTACCCATCACCGGCTGCCCGCCGGCAAAGGCTATCGCTCTCACTATGTCGTTCTCGTCAGTGAGCCGGTGGTTGACGAAGTTGCAGTGGAAGAAGCAGTAGGCGCCCTGATAGGTGGCGGCCCAGAGGCGGTTCCACTTGTCGATGAAGATGCCTTTAATCACGTTGAAGCCGGTGGCAAGCTGCCGCCACAGGCCGGCGTCGTAAAGCTCGATGGTGTGGGAGTCGGCCACGAGGAGCTGCCCTTGACGGTTCACACGCGCGAAGAGGCCGTAGTCGGGCGCCTCAAAGCGGTGTGCGCTCAGGAGCGTAAGGCCGTCGTGCCCCACGCGGTAAAGACCGTCGGCGGCCAGCGCAAGAAGCCCGTCGGCCGTGCGCGCAAACGCGTACACATCGGCCTTGTCGCTTATCTTCACCGCCACCTGCCCTTCCTGCAGGCGATACACGCCCTGCGGCGTAGGCACGTAGATGCGCGCCGTGTCAACGTATATCTTGCGGTCGGGCGTCATCGCGTCGAGCAGCGGCGAGGCTATCACGCTCTCCATGCCCGCTGCCGTCATTCGGCACAAGCGCCGGTTCTGTTCCTGCTTATCCTCGAGCAGCACGTAGCCGGGCGGGAGGTCGGCCGCGTTGAAGTTGTTGAGCAGCAGCTTGCCGTCGGGGTCGATGGGCGATTGCTCGGCTCGGTCGCCGTCGATGCTCCATTGCCTTACGAAGCCGAGGGCGCGCACCTGCCCATCTACCTCCTGAAAGCTCACGATGTTCTCGCGCCGGCCGCGTAGGAAGGGGGTCAGCGTCAGCCCGTCGTAGCGCGCGAACCCCGATAGCGTGCCTATATAGATGTAGCCGCGCGTGTCTTGCCACACCGTCTCGGTCTGCATCTGCGACAGCCCGTCGAGCGTGGTGAAGCGTCGGTAGCTCAGGTTGTGGGTCAGCGGCTCTTCGCCGGCCGCGCCCGTGAGCGCGACGGCGATGAGCAGCATTATCAGTAGTAATATCTTCTTAGTCATAAGTATCTTCTTGGCCACCTACAAAATAACGAATTTTCTACCACACTGCCATCACTTTCGCCCGCTTCTGCTTCACTTTTTTCGCTCGTCACGCCCTGCGCCGCCTTCGTCACTCCCTGCCCCCGTTTCGTCAAAACCCTCTTTTGCGATGCTCCGGATTACACATTTTATTAATATATTCGTCAATCAAAAGATACTTTGTTTCACCCTATAAACTGTAGCGATTATGAATAGAACTAACTGCAAAGCACCGCGTAGCTTACGCCTCGCGCGGGCGGCAATGTTGCTGGTTGCTGCCCTCGTGGCCCTCCTCACGGCTCGGGCCGAGTCGATGACCGCCACCCCGCTCACGCTCGAAGCGGCCTCAAGCGGCCAAATCTCCTTCACCCTGAATCTGGGATACGGGGTTGACCAGAGTGTGATGACGCCCATCGAGTATCGCAAGAACAGCGGCGAGTGGACCACCTACACCTGGAATGACCCCATTGCCGTAGTTGCCGGCGACAAGGTGGCCTTCCGTGGCGACAACGCCAAGTACTTCGGCAACGGGTCGCCCTCTTTCGATAGCCACATCACCAGCACCGCCGATGTGTATGTGTACGGCAACATAATGAGCCTCCTCAGCTCCTCCGGGTTTGCATCGCTCACCTCGCTCACCGCGCCCGACACCTTCAGCCATCTCTTCGCCTTGCCCGGCGATAATCCCTGGCAAGTGGTGCCCAACACCACCATCAAGAGCCATCCCACCCTCCCTCTCGTGCTGCCGGCCACCGAGCTTACCAATATGTGCTATCAGTATATGTTTGCCGGCTGTCAGGGTCTGACGCGTGCTCCAGAGTTGCCGGCCACCGAGATGACCGTTGCTTGCTACGCCTCGATGTTTCAGGATTGTACCGGCCTCACCCAAGCGCCGGCAATCCTTCCCTGCACTGCGATGACGCCCTATTCAATCGACGACAGCGACCCGTCGCATTTGGTGGAGCGCGGCAGCATCGACTGCTATATGGAGATGTTCAGGGGCTGCACCGCCCTCACCGTGGCTCCGGAGTTGCCCGCTACGCAGCTGGTCCACGGCGCATATCAGTATATGTTTGCCGGATGCACAAGTCTGCTGAAAGCACCCGTGCTGCCGGCTCCGAAGGTGGCCGACTATGCCTACACCTCGATGTTTGAGGGGTGCACGAGCCTTAACTACGTGAAATGCCTCGCTACCGAATTCCTCATCGACCCCGAAGTGGGCAATACCGAAGAGGACGACGTGAAGGACTGGCTCAAAGGCGTTTCTCCCACCGGCACTTTCGTTAAGGCCGACGAGATGACCTCCTGGGCAGCCGGCGACAGCGGTATCCCCGAAGGCTGGACGCTGATGAACGCCGGCGACGAAGGCGATGACTTCGCCGCTGCCGAGGCGCCGCTCACGTTTGAGGCTGTGGCCCTCGGCTCCGTGACGGTCTATTTGGACGAAGGCGCTGTGCTCGACCCAATCCGATACCGGCTCAACGACGGGCCTTGGACCGCCGCTACCTGGGGCGAGCCAATCGCCGTGAATGCCGGCGACAAGCTTAGCTTCAGCGGCGACAACGGCGCTTGCTACGACGAAGAGCACTGGGCCGGTTTCCACTTCGAAAGCGCTGCCGACTGCTACATATATGGCAACCTGATGAGCCTCATCGACAGCGAGAACTTCGCCACCGTCACCACGCTCACCAAGAATTACACCTTCTTCCACCTCTTCCAGAACAGCGACTACTCACCTTGTGTCACCATCAAGAACCACCCGACCCGCGACATCGTGCTGCCGGCCACCACGCTTACCGACAACTGCTACGACGGCCTCTTTGCCGACTGCCACGGCATCACCCGAGCTCCCGAGCTGCCGGCCACCGACTTGGCCGAGTGGTGCTACTGTATGATGTTCTCCGGCACAAGCATCACCGCGGCTCCCGAGCTGCCCGCTACCGTGCTCGCCAACGCTTGCTATAGCGATATGTTTATGAATTGCACCTCCTTGACCGCGGCTCCCGTGCTGCCGGCCCCGACGCTCGTGGAGGGTTGCTACAGCTCTATGTTTGCCGGATGCTCCGAGCTTAACTACGTGAAGTGCCTCGCCACCGACATATCCGCCGACTACTGCACCATCGGCTGGCTCTCTGACGTGGCCGAGACAGGTACCTTTATCAAAGCGGCAGGTATGGACGATTGGACCGTCGGCCCCGACGAATACGACAACGTCAACGGTATCCCCGAAGGCTGGACCGTGGCCGAAAGTGAATCCACATCGGTTCAGAGCATCGACATCGCGGCCAAGCCTCATAGCCGCCGCTACAACCTTATGGGGCAGCCCGTGGGTAGCGACTATAAGGGCATCGTCATCGAG
>CAMHGU010000051.1 GCA_946184715.1 uncultured bacterium
TTGCTTTATCTTCATTGCCGTAAAAAGCGATTCTCTGAATAGTAATAACGCAAGCGCTCACCCCTTTATTGCCCTACGTCGACGCCTTAGTTACGATGCAGCCTAATAATTGGGACATTACATCTGATAAGGTTTACCAGAATGTTCCACTCTATGTACCCGAAGGCTCGGCCGAGCTTTACCGAAATAAATTTCCCTGGAACAAATTCGTGAACATCAAGGAGTTTGCAGCGGGCGATGGCGTGGAGACGGTGAGCATCGACGCGCTTGACCCGTCGGCACCCGTGGAGGTTTACGACCTGCACGGCCGCCGGCTCGGCAGCGACCTGGGCGCGCTCCCCTCGGGCATCTACCTCGTGAAGCAAGGCTCGCGCCTGAGCAAAGTGGCCCGCTGAGGCCTCGGCATTCCTATAGCAACCGAATAGCAACGACTCACGGCCACGCCGATATAGCGTGGCCGTGATGGTGGTGTGCCGGTATCAGTACTCAGCGGCTTCTTACTTCTCGATACGCTGCCAGGTGCATTTCTCACCTCCGTCGGTCACCATAGTATCGCCTTCGAGGCTTAGAATCTCATCGCCATATAGCTGATTATTGCTATGCGCGAGCTCCAACTCCTGATTGTGATTCTCGAAAAAATCGTATGCGTTAGCTTCAAACGGATCGCCTTCGCGGTCTACATATGTAGTGTACTGACATTCAATTATATAGTTACCGTTGTCGGCCTTAGCCAATTCCCACTGGCCGCCACCTTCGATGGCATAGCCCTCATTGGGGTCGGAGATCTCCATCAGCACGCCGCCTCCCTCGTTGAGGTGCATTACGTAAGTCACGCCGTCGCTGTCGGTGGTCTGCCACGTGCCGAGCACGTCATCTTCCATACTTGAGCAGCCGCTAAGCAGCATCAGCACCGCTGCCACAAGTGTCAAAGCTGTAAATGTTCTTTTCATCAGTGTTTCGATTTTGAGTTAGTATTGATTGCAGGCGGGCATCGGTCATAGCTATGCCCGGCCATCAATTACAAAGGTAGCGACCCGCCGGGCGGCGAGCAAGCGCGGCAGTGGTTCAAATTGGTTCACGCCGGCAAATTACACCTTCGGAGCGAAAAACAGCGCCCTCCGCCGGCCTTTTTGCGACAAATCCGAAAAAAATAGCTACCTTTGACGTTTAATAACGGAACAGCCAATTAACAAACCGACAAATACTAACGACAATGAAACTTACCAACCTTCTTGTGGCGATAGCCGCCACCGCCATTTTGACCGCGTGCCAGCCCGCCACCGATGGGGGCGAGCCAGCAGCAGCCACCGCAGCCCCCACCGAGGGCGGAGTGATTGAAGCCATCGCCACTCGCACGAGTGTGCGCGCCTACACGGCCGACACCGTAGCCGCTGCCGATGTGGAAATTCTGCTCCGCGCCGCTATGGCCGCGCCCACGGCTCGCGACTCGCGCCCCTGGGCCTTCGTGGTGGTGACCGACACCGCCATCATCTCGCAGCTCGACCGCCAAGGCTTCAAAGCCCCCGTGGCAATCGTGGCTTGCGGCAACACCGAGAAGATGCTTGAGGACGAAGGCCGCGACTACTGGGTGCAGGACGTATCGGCCGCCGTGGAGAACCTCCTCGTGCAAGCCAACGCTATGGGCCTCGGCGCCGTGTGGACCGGCGTGTATCCTATCGCCGACCGCGTAAAGGGCGTGAAGGAGATACTCAATATGCCCGAAAATCTTATCCCGCTCGCCATCGTCTATGCCGGCAAGCCCGCCGCCGAGCCTAAGATTAAGGACAAATGGGACACCGCCAATATCTATTACAATAAGTTCTAACCCGCTAAAACATCTCAACGGCAATGCCACGCCCCGACAACCGTCCCGACAACATTCAGGAGTATGTCGTAGAAGCCGAGCAAGCTCTGCTGCTGCAATATATCAGCACGGCCATACTTCGCGACCACACCCCTACCAAGCTCAAGTCGATGCTCCGCCATCGGCAGTTTGCCGTCAACTCCGTACCCACCACCCGCTACGACGCCCCGCTACGGCGCGGCGACCGCGTAGGCATCAACTTCGACCGGTCATTTGCCGAGTTTCGCCACCCGCGCATCGAGCTGGTATATGAAGACGAGCACCTGCTGATAATCAACAAAGGCTACGGCATCCTCTCGATGGGCACCGACCGCGTGAAAGAGGGCACGGCCTACTCCATAATGCGCGAATACGTCAAGGCCAACGACCCTCGGGCTAAAGTGTTTATCGTGCATCGTCTCGACCGCGACACCTCGGGCCTTATGCTCTTGGCCAAGACCGAGCAAGCCAAAGAGACGCTTCAGCACAACTGGAACAATATGGTGACCGAGCGGCGCTATGTGGCCGTGGTGGAGGGCGAGATAGAGCCTCCGGCCGGAGTGGTGCAAAGCTATCTGGCCGAAAACTCCCAATATGAGGTGTACTCCACCCCCGACAAGAACGCCGGGCAGCTCGCCATCACCCGCTATCGCACTCTGCGCACCTCGGGCAAAGCCTCGCTCGTGGAGCTTCAGCTCGACACCGGCCGCAAGAACCAGATACGCGTTCATATGAAAGACCTCGGGCACCCCATCATAGGCGACCGCAAATACGGCGGCATCATCAGCCCCATCAAGCGGCTCGCCCTTCACGCCCAGACCCTCTGCTTCCGCCACCCCGTCACCGACGAGGCTATGAGCTTCGAAGCCCCGATACCATCGTCGTTTTTCGCACTTTTAGGCCGCCCCAACCGGCGCTGACACTGATGGCTAAGAGCATACTGATAATAGGAGCCGGCGGATTCATAGGGAGCTACCTCGTGGAAGAGGCGCTGCGCCGCGGCTACGAGACGTGGGCTGCCGTGCGCGCCACCACGTCGCGCCGTTACCTAACCGACGAGCGCATCCGCTTTCTCGAGCTCGACTTCAACGATGAGGAGGCGATGCGCGAAGCTTTCAGCCGGCACGGCGCCTGGGACTATGTGGTGCACAACCTCGGCGCCACCAAGTGCCTCAACTATTCCGACTTCGACCGCATCAACTACGGCTACCTCCGCGCCGTGGTGGAAGCGCTCCGGGCCGCCGAGGCGATGCCGCAAGCCTTCGTGATGATGAGCAGCCTCAGCGCTATGGGCCTCGGCGACGAGAAAGGCTACACGCCTTTCACCACCGCAATGACCCCCGCGCCCAACACCCGCTACGGCCTCTCCAAGATGAAGGCCGAGCAGTGGCTGCGCGCCCAGGCCGATGTGCCCGCCATCATCCTTCGCCCCACCGGCGTGTACGGCCCCCGCGAGCGCGACTATTTCCTGATGTTCAAAAGCATCAAAGCCGGCTTCGACTTCACCGTGGGCTTCCGCCGCCAGCTGCTGACGTTTATCTACGTGGCCGACCTCGCCACCGCCGCCCTGCAAGCCATAGAAGCCTCGGCCACCACCATAGGCCGCACCTATATCATCGCCCACCCCACCGCCTACACCCAGGCCCAATTCCGCGCCATCGCTATGCGTGAGCTCGGCAAGAGAGTGGTGCTGCCGGTGAAATGCCCGCTATGGATTCTCTACGCGGTGTCGGTAATCGCCGAAGCCATAGGCCGGCTGCGCGGCAAGCCCTCAACGCTCAACCGCGACAAATATATTATAATGAAGCAGCGCAACTGGACGGCCGATGTGGAGCCGGCACGGCGCGACTTCAACTTTAACCCCCGCTTCGACCTCCCCGAGGGAGTGAAAGAGGCGATAAAATGGTATAGAGAGAACAAATGGTTCTGACCGATAAAAATATCCTCACCTTCTGCGCGGCGAGCGAGCAAGTGCCGCAGCGCTATCTCGACGCGGCCACCGAGCTGGGCCGCCGCCTTGCCCAAGCCGGAGCCCGAGTGGTCAATGGCGGCGGGGCCGCGGGGCTGATGCGCGCCGTCACCGACGGAGCTCTCAGCGCCGGAGGCTACGTCACCGGCGTTATCCCTCAATTTATGGTTGACAACGGCTGGATGCACCAAGGCCTGTCGCGCCACATCATCACCGCCGATATGCACGAGCGCAAAAACGTAATGGCGCAGATGAGCAGCGCCGCCGTGGCGCTCCCGGGCGGCGTAGGCACCCTCGAAGAGCTGCTTGAGATAGTCACCTGGCGCCAGCTGGGCCTCTATCGCCACCAGATTCTGCTGCTCAACGTGGCCGGCTACTACGACCACCTGATAGCGATGCTCCGCAAAGCCGCCCTCGAGCAATTTATGCGCCAAAGCGACCTCGACAGCATCCTCGTGGCCAATACTCCCGCCGAAGTGATAACCCTGCTTGCCGCATCAAGCGAGGTGACACCCCTGCCTCCGGCTAAAGTACAACGATAACACCCCATAGCGATGCCATCAGCCACAGTCCCCGACACCCTGAGCCACAGCGCCGACAGCGCCGCGAGCACGCCGGTCTTTGTGCCGCGCTACCCCGATGGCATCGTCGACTCCCTCGGCAACCACTACCGGCCGCAGCCCGTGGAGCTCAAAGCCGTGGTGCAGCAGCCCGCCACCGCTCCGGCCGCCAACTACAACGGCTCGGCCAAGCTCAGCAGCGGCGTTATGCTCATCGCCATCTTCTCCTTCCTCCTCATCGCCTTCACCTTCCGCCGCGGCGCCCGCTACTTCAAGGCGCTGCTACGCGACCCATTCAGCGTGAGAGTCCACGAGAAAGAGATTGCCAACGTGCACCGCACCATCAACGACCGCTTCGTCCTGGCCACACTCCTGCTCAACACCTGCATCGTGGTGGGCATCCTGCTCTACTTCGCGCTCATAGAGAGCGGCCGTCTCACCGTGGCCGCCACCGCCTCGCTGCGCTCCGTGGTGGCCTGCATCGCCGCCTCCACAGGGCTTTACCTCCTGCAGATAATCTTATACCACTTCACCGGCTACGTGTTCGCACCCACCGGCGAGCGCATCAAGGTGTGGCTCCAAGGCTTCAACTCCACCCAAGCCCTCTTGGGCCTGATTCTCATCCCTGTCACACTGATGCTCGCTTTGCATCAAGGCTCCCCCGAGGTGCTTGTGGCTGTGGGCGCAGCGCTTTTTGTCATTATGCGTATTGTGTTCATTAGCAAAGGTTTTAGAATTTTTTTCAATAAAATAGGCCGCTATCTCTATTTTATTTTGTACCTTTGCGCCCTGGAAATAGTACCCGTTGCGATTGCAGTCGTTGTAGCCATAGGGCTATGCGAGCTCGCGCAATGAAGTCGCCAAATACGAATGACAGTGAACACGAAGAAAATTCTGGTATCCCAACCCAAGCCGGCATCAGGCAAATCTCCCTATTACGACCTGGCCGAAAAATATGGCATAGAGGTAGTGTTCCGACCCTTCATCAAAGTGGAAGGGCTGGCTGCCAAAGAGTTCCGACAGCAGAAAATCAATATCGCTGACTTCACGGCTGTGATAATGACCTCGCGCACCGCCATCGACAATTACTTCCGCCTATGTGAAGAGACCCGCTTCAGCGTGCCCGACACGATGAAGTACTTCTGCACCACCGAGCAGATAGCCAACTACCTGCAGAAGTACATCGTGTACCGCAAGCGCAAGATATTCCGCGCCCTTACCGGTCACGTGGAAGACCTCGTGCCGCTGATCAACAAGCACCCCAAGGAGAAATACCTGCTACCGGCCAGCGACGTGCATCAAACCAATATGGCTGTGCTCGAAGCCACCAAGGCCGACATCACCACCGCCACGATGTATCGCACCATCAGCAACGACTTCGGCCCCGATGAAGCATTCGACTACGATATGCTCATCTTCTTCAGCCCCTCGGGCATCGAGTCGCTGCTGAAGAACTTCCCCGACTTCAAGCAAGGCGACATCAAAATAGGCTGTCTGGGCGAATCGGCACAGAAGGCAGTAATCGACGCCGGGCTGCGCCTCGACATAGCGGCGCCCACCCCCGCTGCGCAGTCGATGCCGGCAGCTATCGACCTCTACCTCGCCGCTCAGAAAAAGCGCAAATAGCAGCCGCCACAGCGCGGCACCACGCGTAAAACTCAGCCTCACGCTTGCATATCCGGATTTTTAGTCCTACCTTTGCAACGTAATTGAAGAGGCAATGGCGCAGGCCGCCTCGATAAATTTTGCTTCAATAGCTCAGTTGGTTAGAGCACCTGACTGTTAATCAGGGGGTCGTTGGTTCAAGTCCATCTTGAAGCGCTCACAATCGGAAATCGTCAATCATCGCAATATCAAAGCATTGGCGATTTCCTTTTTATCATATAACCTCAACCTCCCTCGCAACTGACCGAATGAGAATCGACCTATTGACCGTAATGCCGGAGCTGCTGGAGTCGCCGCTGAGCCATTCCATAGTGAAGCGTGCCCAAGATAAAGGGCTGGCGCAGATTGTGGTGCACAACCTTCACGACTACTCCACCCGCCCCCATAAGAAGACCGACGACTACCCCTTCGGGGGCGAGGCCGGAATGGTGATGCAGATAGAGCCTATCGACCGCTGCATCGCTATGCTCAAAGCCGAGCGCGACTACGATGAGGTAATCTTTATGACCCCCGACGGCGAGCAGTTTACCCAGCCGATAGCCAACCGTCTCTCGCTCTGCACCAACCTGATCATCCTCTGCGGCCACTACAAAGGCGTCGATTACCGGGTGCGCGAGCACCTCGTCACCCGCGAGCTCACCATCGGCGACTACGTGCTCACCGGCGGCGAGCTCCCCGCGGCTATCGTCACCGATGCCATCGTGCGCCTCATCCCCGGCGCCATAGGCGATGAGCAGTCGGCCCTGAGCGACTCGTTCCAAGACAACCTCCTGGCCCCGCCGGTATATACCCGCCCGGCCGAATACAACGGCTGGCGAGTGCCCGACGTGCTGCTCTCGGGCCATCAGGCCAACATCGAGAAGTGGCGCCTCGAGCAATCACTCGAGCGCACCCGCCGCCTCCGCCCCGACTTATTGAAACACTAACAACAATCAAGATATGAAACTACGACTAAGCTTGACACTAATCTCTGTCATCACCACAATCTCAATCCACGCTGCCTTCACCTTCAAAGCAGGCACCTACTACTTCGACAACAGCTCGACAGCCTACACCGCTCCGCAGTTCGTCGTGGGCAACGCGTCGCAATCCATCTCCTTCGATATGGACTATGACAAGGAACTCGGCTTCTGGGCTGTGGAAGTGCCGGTAGCTCTCACCGATATCGACGGCTACTTCTTCACCGAAACGTATAAGCCGCAAGGCGACAGCGGCCCGCTGGAGCAGGTCGCAGCCGAGCTCGACGCGGCCGAGGTAAGGCACACCGACATCGAGATTAAATATCCCAGCCCTCAACGAGTGTTCTTCCCCTTCGCCTTCATGGCTTCCAATCCGGAGAGATTCTCCAACTCAGGCTATTGGCGCCGTCTCGACAGCTTCGACCTGTCTCCTACGGGCACCCTGCCGGTGCTTTACGTCAACACCACCGATGCCCAACCCGTCAACAGTAAGACCTCCTACCTCGAAGGCTCCTATTACCTCGACCCGATGGGCCTCGACGATGTAGAAGCTGTAGGCTCGCCTGAGAAACCGCTCGCTCTCCAGATTAAAGGGCGCGGCAACGCTACGTGGAACAAACACTATAAGAAACCGTACCGAGTGAAATTCGACAAGAAGGCTGAAATCCTCGGGATGAAGAAAAGCAAGCACTTCGTGCTGATACCCCACGCCGATATGAACCAGCCTTATGTATTCGACGAAGTGGGATTTGAAGTGGCGCGGCATCTCGGAATGCCGTGGACACCCACACAGCGCCCCGTGGAGCTGGTGCTCAATGGCGAATACGAAGGCATCTACTGGGTGACCGAGAAAATCAGAGTCGATGCCGACCGCGTCAATATCGTGGAGCAGAAAGACAACGAGACCGACCCCGAGCTAATCACCGGTGGCTGGCTGATGGAAATGGACAATATATCCGCTGAGGTGAAGCTCTGGGTGAGAGAGAGCGATGAGCCATATAACGGCTTCGGCCTATCGTTTGAAACCCCCGAAGAGTTCTCCGACGAGCAGTACCAATGGATAAAAAACTACATCAACACGGTCAATGCCGCTATCTACCGCGGCGACTATGATGCCGCTAACCCCGAATGGGAGAAATATATCGACCTCGACGATGCCGTGCGCTACTACATCGCCAAAGAGGTCACCCACGACGTGGAAGGTTTTTCGGGGAGTTTTCATCTGTATAAGGACCTCGGCGACGACGCCAAGCTGCATTTCGGGCCGGTGTGGGACTTCGGCAGCTCTTTCTACGACTATGCCAACAGCTACAATCCCGACTCTCCCTGCCTGATTCTCGACGACACCCACTACCCGAAGCACTGGATACAAGAGCTGGTGAAATACGAGCGATTCCAGCGAATGACGCGTTACATCTGGACCGAGTTCTACTACAGCTGCGACTGGCTTGAGCCGCTGCTCGCACGCTTCGAAGCCACCGTAGCTCCGGTCATCGATAATGAACTCAAGCGTTGGGATTCGCGCCAAGCCTTACGCTTTCACACCGATTACGCCACCTATTGCGACCTGCTCCGCAGCAAAATCGCCTATCTCAACGGCCTTTGGGACCTCACTTCAGTGCCGTCGGTAGCGAAGCCTTCGGAGGTGAAGATTCTCTCGATAACATCGGGCAAAATCGCGCTTTCGGCCGATGCCTCCGGCGCAGAGCTTTACGACATCGCGGGCCGACGCCAGCCGGCCACGCTCGCCACGCCACGCGAGGTGATTATCGACGCTCCCGCAGGACTCTATCTGCTGCGCGTAATAGCAACCGACGGAGCGGCTCCGACCGTATTCAAGGTGACACTTCGATAGCTTATCGTTGCAAATGTGGGGAGGAGTTTGTAACTTTGCCTCCCCAAGCGATATAGCATTGATGGAACTGTTGAAGCCATTCATATTTCAATCCTACCTCAAATCGGTGATTTGGGGCGGCGACAATATAGCTCGCTTCAAGGGCATTACCACCTCGCAGCGCTTCATAGGCGAGAGCTGGGAAATCTCCGGCGTGGAGGGCGCCGAATCGATAGTGGCCGATGGTCCTGACCGAGGGCTCACCTTGCCGCAGCTTATCGAAAAGTATGGCGCCGGCCTTGTGGGCGAGCGATGCTACCGGAGCTATGGCCGCTGGTTCCCGCTATTGATAAAGATTATCGATGCCCACGACGACCTCTCAGTGCAAGTGCACCCCGACGACACTCTGGCACGGCATCGTCACAACTGCAGCGGCAAGAGCGAAATGTGGTACGTCATCGCCACCGAAGGCGACGATCCTTCGATCAACGTGGGTCTCACCCGCCCCATCACCCGCGACGACTATGAGCGAATGGCGGCCGACGGCTCGCTGGCCGAGGTCATCAAGCGACACCGCTCTCACCCCGGCGACGTATTCTACATCCCTGCCGGGCGCATCCACTCTATCGGGGCCGGCAATCTGATTCTCGAAGTGCAGCAGGCCAGCGACATCACCTACCGCATCTTCGACTACAACCGCACCGATGCCTATGGCAACCGCCGCCAGCTCCACGTGGAGCTGGCCCGCGACGCCATCGACTACACCGTGCTCCCTTCCTACACCTCCGAGCCTGAGAAGCTCGGCGCCGTGTCGCAACAGCTGGTAGTCTCGCCCTACTTCGTGGTGCGTAAGCTCGTAGTCACCGAGCACATCGCGGCCGACCTCTCCCACCGCGAGTCGTTCATCACGATGACCTGCATTGAAGGCGCAGCCTGCGTCAACGGTGTGCAGGTGGCCCGCGGCAGCTCAATCCTCGTCCCCGCCGCCACGCGCCAGCTCATCATCGACGGCTCAGCCACCTTCATCACCGCCTCCCTCTGACTCGCTTCACGAAAAATAAACCGCCGAGGCTTGCAAATGGGTCCAACTTGTGATAACTTTGCGGAGCAAAACCCCGACTACCGAACACTATGAGCAAAAGTGCTGAAAAAGATACCCCAAACCTACCCGAAGAGGAGAAGCCGAAAAAGAAGCTGCTGCCTCGCTGGCTGTCGCTGCCGTTTCTGATTGTGGTGGCGGCCGTGGCCGTAATATGCTTCGTAAGAGAGGACAACTATATGCGCTCCCACGACAACGACATCGAGATAGCGCGCCTCAAGCAAGAGATTAAGCTCAACCACGACTCGGCCATCTACTTCAACGCCAAAGCCGCTGAGCTACAGGCCGACCGCGAGCAAATAGAGCGCATCGCCCGCCAGCAGTACCATATGAAGCGGGCCGACGAAGACATTTATATTACCGACATCAGATGAAACGCCCCTCGCAATCCACAATCAACGCCGTAATGGCCGTGGCAATGACCGTGATGATGGTCGTGGCCTTCCTGCCCCTGATATTCGTGAAGTGGGAGCCGTGGCAATACATCTTCTTCGCGCTTGCCGCCCTCACCACCCTCGCCTGCCGCTTGGCGGAGCGCCCCGCCGGCGACTCGCTGACGCTCCGGCGCCTCGACCGTCTCTCCAAGGCTTCGGCGTTCTGCTATGTGCTCGCCGCCGGATTTATGATTTACTACCGCTACTTCGCCGCTTTCGGCTATGCCAACTACAACTGGATTGCCTTCCTGATGGCCGGCGCCCTAATCCAAATCTACACCTCATTCCGCATCGACCACGAGCTGCGCAAGCAAGAACGCACCGGCAAGCCCGGCAAGAAGCGATAAGCGCAGCGCCTTTCTCCCTGCCTCTTTCCCCATACCCCGTAGCCTCGGCTTGAACGGGGTGCCTTTGCACGTGTCCAATCGGGTGAATGTGCTGTAATAGAGACAATTAGGCTTATGAGCGTTGGACAAGGCGGGTGGGTTTACCCTATTGCGCCGCAGGGGTTGTCCACATCAATTGGAGCTTATCACGCTGTTTATCAGTCGGTTATCCTATGTGGAGAATGGACAGAGGACAACGCGCCGTTTCCTTCCTTCATAGGCGTGCTCTTCACTGGTCGGAGGCCGGCGAGTCGAGGTAGCGCAGGTTGCGCTGTAGCTGCCAGGGCTTGACGCGTCGCACGGCGCTGTGGCGGAACATCTCGCGGAAACGCTCCTCGGTGAGGGCGGCCACGTCGGCATCGGTAAGGTGCAGGATGGCTTCTGATGGCTGAAACTCGGGGACGGTAGTGGGCCGCGCCTGTGAGTTGTGGGGGCACACGGCCTGGCAGGTGTCGCAGCCGTAGAGACGACGGCCGAGGCGGGTGCCTTCGGGCAAGCGTTCATCGCGATTCTCAATAGTAAGGCACGAGAGGCACCGCTGCGCATCGACAGCGCCATCGCCCGAGAGGGCACTGGCCGGACAGCTTTCGACACATCGGCGGCAGGTGCCACAGCTGCCCTTACAAGCCTTCGACGGCTCCACCTCGAGCGTGGTGATGAGGAACCCGAGGAAGAACCACGAGCCACGGCCCGGAATTATCAGCGCGTTGTTGCGGCCTATAAATCCAAGCCCGGCGCGCTGCGCCCAGTAGCGCTCGCGGAGCGGCGCCGTATCAACACACACGCGCGACACCGCGCCGTACTCCTCAGCCAACCACCTCGCCAGCTCCCGCCCGCGCTGCCTCACCACCTCGTGATAGTCGCGTCCATAGGCATAGTAGGCAATCAGGGGCGCCGTAGCGTCCTGCTTCACGGCCGGATAGTAGTTGAGGGCAAGGGCGATGACGGTGCGCGCCCCATGGAGCAGGAGCCGCGGGTCGCGGCGCACGTCGTCGTACCGCTCCATATAGGCCA
>CAMHGU010000052.1 GCA_946184715.1 uncultured bacterium
AGTGCCATACCGATAGCCACGCCGGCCGAGGCGAAGAGCGCGATAAACGAGCTTGTCTCTATCCCCAATATCCCGATTACGATGATAATCAGGATAAAGAAGAGTACCATCTCCATCAGGCTCAGAACAAAAGTTGCCAGTGACAACTCCACTTTGCGCTTTATCATCACGGCCTTGACTATGGCATAGAGGCGCTTTACGATAAATCGGCCTATGTAGAACACCACTATGGCCGTCACCAGCTTGATGACGAAATCTACACTCATCGACGAGAGCTTCTGCATCATCTGGTCGAGCGACATATGCGACCATTCGTCGAGGGTCTTGGTTGCCGACGCTACCGCAGTAGTGTCAGTGGGCAATACACTTGGTATGTAAGCTAACGGGGTCATTGCTGACAAACATTTTTGTACCAGTCGAGCGTGGCATAGTAAGCCTCATTGGCTTCCGACGCTGTGCCGAGTATATAAGTTGATAATCCTGAGAAATGCTCTTGGTCGATGGTGATGCGGTCGAAAATCCGATCGGTAGCGCCTTTATACACTACGGCTTCGTTCAGAGCCTTATCAAATTCCGCGAGCAGCGCCTCATTGCCGGCGGCCTTGGCGCGGTAATACTGGGCGAAATCGAAGTAGATGTTAAACCCGTCGGAGGGCAGCACGTACTGCTGAATGCCGTCGGGCGTCACCTCGGTGCCCAGGGCGTTGATGCGTTTGCACACATCGGCAAGAGCTTCGAGTTTCGTGCAGTCCACCAGCGAGATGGTGATGGAGCGGTTCTCGCCGGTCATCCCCTCGTAATGGAGAAAGGTGCTGATCGCGGCCATCTGCACCCGGGCATTGAAGCCGAGAAGATAAGCCAAATTCTCATCATAGGGCATACCGCTTGCAGGATACGACGATGCGCTGCCCACAAACTGATTGGTCTTGTTACGCAGCTGATACGCTATCTCCACACTGCCGAAGTAGCAGATATCGGCGTAGATAAACTCAAACATATCATCGGGCAAGGCGCTTACCAGCTCGTCCACGGGCATATACTTGCCGTAGTCGGGGCCGAAGCTGCGCAGCGCCGATTTGTCCTTCAAGGAGAGTGCCCAACCGGTGCCGTGCCCCCAGAGCACAAGCCCGTACTCATAGCTCGGCGCCAGCTCGCGCACGTCGTCGATCACCTCGCGCATACGCTCCGGATTGGTCGAGTAGCGGCTGTCGGCATAGGTGGCGAGTACCTTATGCACCACGTTGCCGCCCTCGCGCTCGATGCTGAATAGCTGCGGGTCGCCGTCGTACGACGCGTGATACACCACGAGCTTGCACTCGCTGAGACCATTCTCCTTCACGTAGCTGTCCATCTCGGCCAAGTCGAGCTTGTCGAAACCGCTGCTGCCCAAGGTGTTGGTCGCTATCATATACACCAATACGGTGCGCACGCTCTTATCTTTGTCGGGGTCGCTCGAGGAACAACCGCTCGTCATTGCCACTATAGCTACGGCCACGATGGCTGTCAGTATATTTCGCCAATATCTCATACCTATTCTATTTTATTGCAAAATTACTCATTATACCCAAATTATTGGCCAACTGCGACGATTTTCTTGCCCCTTCTGTTACAATTTAATCGAAAATTGCTTAACTTTGACGATTGTGAAAACCTAATTAAAACAATATAACTGAAACAATGAGAAAAATTCTTTCAACCCTTGCACTGGCGGCGTGCCTGCTATGCAACGCGGCTCCCGCGGAGTCGGTTACGAGCGTGCCGACCAACAACGAAATCATCCTCCATGCGTGGACCTGGTCGTTCAACACCATTCGCGAGCATCTGCCCGAAATCAAGCAAGCCGGCTACACAATAGTGCAGACCTCGCCCATCAACGAATGTTACGTGGGCGACAACGGCGGGCGCCAGCTCTTCGGCAAAGGGAAATGGTACTTCCACTATCAGCCCACCGACTGGACCATAGGCAACTATCAGCTCGGCACTCGCGACGAGTTTAAGGCGATGTGTGACGAAGCTACGCGCCTGGGCATCCGCATCATCGTCGATGTGCTTCCCAACCACACGGTTATCGACCGCCGCTGCATCAACGCCCGCCTCGACAGCGCCGTGGGCGGACGCCAAAACCTCTTCCACGCCAATGGCCTCTGGGAGATTCAGGACTACAACGACCGCTATCAGTGCACCACCGGCCAGATGGGTGGCCTACCCGACGTCAACACCGAGAACCCTGATTTTCAGCACTACTATCTGCAATACGTTAACGATGTGCTCGCCTGCGGTGCCCGCGGCTTCCGCTACGACACGGCCAAGCACATAGGCCTTCCCTCCGACCCCAAAGACCCGAAAGCCAAAGAGAACGACTTCTGGGACGTGGTGATGGGTCGTAAGCCCGTCAAAGGCCTCTCGCTGGCTCTGCCACGCGAAGAGCTGTTTATCTACGGCGAGGTGCTCCAGGACAAGAACGTGCCAGAGAAGGGCTACGCCGAATATATGGATATGACCGCCAGCAACTACGGTTGGGTACTCCGCAACGTCCTCAACAAGCACAACGCCAAGGCCGATGACCTCCGCTCCTGGCACAGCGCCATCGACCCGGCCCACCTCATCACTTGGGTGGAATCGCACGACACTTACTGCAACGAGCACGCCTCGGCCGGTATGAGCGACGAGCTGATACGCCTCGGCTGGGTGTTCCTCGTATCGCGCCAGCAGGGTACTCCCCTATTCTACTCTCGCCCTCACGGCTCCACCCGTCAAAACTACTGGGGCGACAACGAGATAGGCAAGGTGGGCAACGATGAGTTTAAGCACCCGCTCGTGCAAGCCGCCAACGAGTTCCGCCACGCTATGGTCAATAAGCCCGAGCATCTTGTGTACAGCGAAAACGGCAAGCAGATTATCGTGGAGCGCGGCAACAAGGCTGCCGTGGTTATCAACCTCGATGAGAACGCCGCTCAGGTAGCAATCCCCGTGACTATCGCCGACGGCAAATACCGCGACGCCGTCACCAAGCAGAAGTTCCAAGTGAAGAAAGGTGTCTTCACCGCCGAGCTCGCCCCGATGACTGCCTACATACTATATAAATAAGGTAACAATGACGCGAACGGTCTTCACCCTTTTCCTGTCGGCAATGGCGATTACCGCTCTCGCTGTCGGCGACTATGTGCCGCAGCGGGCCGACTTCACTTTCAACACCAAGCTGATATGCGTAAGCGATGAGGACGACCCCACCGAAAGCCGGGCCGACCGCATCATCGTCAGCATCACCGACGGGCAAGGCCACAGCACAACACGCGAGGCGTGGGCACAGCCGCTCGACACCGCGATGTGGCAAGGCTTCGGCAACGTGCTCGAGGACGACATCAACTTCGATGGTTACCCCGACCTGCTCGTGTGCAACGGCCCCACCAATTCGTTCGGCAACTTCACCTATTCGGCCTGGCTGTGGGACGAAGCGACGCATAGCTTCGTGGAGGCTAAAGGCTTCGATGATGTCTTCGATTTCACTCTCTACCCGGCGGAGCAGCGTGTGGTGAGCACCTGGCGGCTCGACGATGAGCTCACATTCTGCCGATATCGTTGGGAAGGCTTTACGCTGGTGAAAATCGACTGTGAGGACACCACTTATAGCTCACTAACCGACGACTGACATAGCTCTTCGCACCCTTAACCGCGGCTCCGGCGCTGACACTTTAGCATCGGAGCCGCCGCTATATAGTGGCTACGGCCATACGGCGCTACGTGACATATTGTCGGGTCGCATGTCAGATTTCTGTCAGAAGCCTCGCTTTTGGCACGACTTTTGCTATCAACCGAGCGTCGCGCCAATGATGACGCGGCACTTAACTAACTCGATTAATAACAAAAAAAACTTAATACAATGGGAAAGATAATAGGTATTGACTTGGGTACGACCAATTCGTGCGTATCCGTACTTGAGGGCAAAGACCCGATAGTGATTCCGAACAACGAAGGGCGCAACACCACCCCTTCAATCGTAGCATTCGTTGACGGCGGCGAGCGCAAAGTGGGCGACCCCGCTAAGCGTCAGGCCATCACCAACCCCACCCGCACCATCTACTCTATCAAGCGCTTTATGGGCAACAGCTTCGACCAAGTGACTAAGGAGATAGAGCGAGTGCCTTATAAGGTGGTACGCGGCGACAACAACACTCCGCGTATCGACATCGACGGCCGCCAGTACACTCCGCAGGAGATCTCGGCTATGGTACTCCAGAAGATGAAGAAGACTGCCGAAGATTACCTCGGCCAGACCGTGACCGAAGCCGTAATCACCGTGCCGGCCTACTTCAACGACTCGCAGCGTCAGGCCACCAAGGAAGCCGGCGAAATCGCAGGTCTTACCGTGCGCCGTATCGTCAACGAGCCTACAGCTGCCGCTCTGGCTTATGGCCTCGACAAGAGCGCTACCGATAAGCGCATCGCAGTGTTCGACCTCGGTGGCGGCACTTTCGATATCTCAATCCTCGAGCTGGGCGACGGCGTATTTGAGGTGAAATCGACCAACGGCGATACCCACCTCGGCGGCGACGACTTCGACCACAAGATTATCGACTGGCTCGCAGCCGAATTCCGCAAGGACGAGGGCATCGACCTCCGCGAAGACCCGATGGCTCTCCAGCGTCTTAAAGAGGCTGCCGAGAAGGCCAAGATTGAGCTTTCGAGCAGCACCTCTACCGAAATCAACCTGCCTTACATCATCGCTAAGGACGGTATTCCGAAGCACCTTGTGAAGACCCTCACCCGCGCCAACTTCGAGCAGATATGCGACGACCTTATTCAGGCTACTATCCAGCCGTGCCGTCAGGCTCTCTCCGATGCCGGCCTCTCCACAAGCGATATCGACGAGGTAATCCTCGTGGGCGGTTCCACTCGTATCCCCGCCGTGCAGAACGTCGTTAAGCAGTTCTTCGGCAAAGAGCCGTCGAAGGGTGTCAACCCCGACGAAGTGGTGGCCGTAGGTGCCGCTATCCAAGGCGGTGTCCTCACCGGCGAAGTCAAGGACGTGCTCCTGCTCGACGTGGTGCCCCTCTCGGTAGGTATCGAAACCCTTGGCGGCGTGATGACCAAGCTCATCGATGCCAACACCACGATTCCAGTCAACAAATCGGAGGTATTCTCCACGGCCAGCGACAATCAGCCCTCAGTTGAGATTGTAGTGCTCCAGGGTGAGCGTCCTATGGCTCGCGACAATAAGACCCTCGGCCGCTTCCACCTCGACGGCATCGCTCCCGCTCCCCGCGGTATCCCGCAGATTGAGGTCACCTTCAACATCGATGCCAACGGTATCCTCAACGTGTCGGCTAAGGATAAAGCCACCGGCAAGGAGCAAAGCATCCGCATCGAAGCCTCGAGCGGCCTTACCGACGCCGAAATCCAGCGTATGAAGGACGAAGCCGCTGCCAACGCAGCCGCCGACGCCAAAGAGAAGGAGCGCGTGGACAAAATCAACCAGGCCGACTCCGTGATATTCCAGACCGAGAAGCAGCTCAAAGAGCTGGGCGACAAGCTCCCGGCCGATAAGAAGGCCAACGTGGAGGCTGCCCTCGGCAAGCTCAAGGACGCCCACAAGGCTCAGGACGTAGCTGCCATCGATGCCGCTATCAACGAGCTTCAGACCACCTTCCAAAACGCTGCCCAAGACCTCTACAACGCTCAGCAGCAAGCAGGTGGCCAGCCCGGTGCCCAGCAGCAAGGCCCTAACCCCAATCCCGGCCAGCAGCAAGGCGGCGACAACGTCACCGACGTTCCCTACGAAGAGGTATAACCCCTACTACCACTGAAATGTAAATTTCTTCATAACGATTGTTACCAGAAGCTCTCTGAAGCACCGCGCTCTCAGAGAGCTTCGCTTTTACTTCCCCCAATGGTTGCTTATGGCAAAATTTATCGCTAAATTTGCATTCAAATAGAGAAGTAATTAACCTCAACTGATATCTTATGGCAAATACTGTAGATTTCCATTACGAACCGATGTTTCAGCTCGGCGATGACAAGACCGAGTATTACCGCCTGACGAGCGACCACGTGAGCGTGGCCGAATTTGAAGGGCATAAGATTCTGAAAATTGAGCCGGAAGCCTTGACGCTGATGGCCAATGCCGCTTTCCGCGACGTGTCGTTCCTCCTTCGCCGCGCCCACAATGAGCAGGTGGCCAAGGTGCTTTCCGACCCCGACGCCTCGGAGAACGACAAATACGTGGCCCTCACCTTCCTGCGCAATGCCGAAGTGGCCGCCAAAGGCAAGCTCCCGCTGTGCCAGGACACCGGCACCGCCATCATTCACGGCGAGAAAGGCCAGCAAGTGTGGACCGGCGGCGGCGATGAGGAAGCTCTCGCCCGCGGCGTCTTCAAGACCTACACCGAGGAGAACCTCCGCTACTCGCAAAACGCGCCCCTCGATATGTACAACGAGGTGAACACCAAGTGCAACCTCCCCGCGCAAATCGACATCGAAGCCACCGAGGGTATGGAATACCGCTTTCTCTGCGTCACCAAGGGCGGCGGCTCGGCCAATAAGACCTACCTCTACCAAGAGACTAAGGCTCTTCTCAACCCCGACACTCTCGTGCCGTTCCTCGTGGCCAAGATGAAGACCCTCGGCACCGCGGCTTGCCCGCCGTATCACATCGCCTTCGTAATAGGCGGAACCTCGGCTGAGAAGAACCTGCTTACGGTGAAGCTCGCCTCCACCCACTACTACGACGGCCTGCCCACCACCGGCAACGCCTCGGGCCGCGCCTTCCGCGACGTGGAGCTGGAGAAGCGGCTGCTCGAAGAGGCCCACAAGATAGGCCTCGGCGCCCAATTCGGCGGCAAATACCTCGCCCACGACATCCGAGTGGTGCGACTGCCGCGCCACGGCGCTTCCTGCCCCGTAGGTATGGGCGTAAGCTGCTCGGCCGACCGCAACATCAAGTGCAAAATCAACGAGCAAGGCATCTGGATTGAGAAGCTCGACGACAACCCCACCGAGCTTATCCCCGAAGAGCTCCGCAACGCCGGCGAAGGCAATGCCGTGAAGATCGACCTCGACCGCCCTATGAGCGAAGTGCTCGCCGAACTCGACAAGTACCCCGTAGCCACTCGCCTCTCGCTGCGCGGCACCATCATCGTAGGTCGCGACATCGCCCACGCCAAGCTCAAAGAGCGCCTCGACCGCGGCGAAGACCTGCCTCAGTACATCAAGGACCACCCCATCTACTACGCCGGCCCGGCCAAGACGCCCGCCGGTATGGCCTGCGGCTCGATGGGCCCCACTACAGCCGGACGTATGGACCCCTACGTGGATCTCTTCCAAAGCCACGGCGGCTCGATGATTATGCTCGCTAAGGGCAACCGCAGCCAAGCCGTCACCGACGCCTGCAAGGCTCACGGCGGTTTCTACCTCGGCTCAATAGGTGGCCCCGCCGCTATCCTCGCACAGAACAACATCAAGAGCATCGAGTGTGTGGAATATCCCGAGCTGGGTATGGAAGCCATCTGGAAAATCACCGTGGAGGACTTCCCCGCATTCATCCTCGTCGACAACAAGGGCAACGACTTCTTCCAACAGCTCGACAAGTACTGCACCACCTGCAAGTAATCCATTAAGCGAATAGAAGCGCAGAGGTTCCTATCTACATATAGGAGCCTCTGCTTGTAGTATATTATCCATTTTTTCGTCAAATGCTTGTGTAATAGCGTAATTAAACTTACATTTGTGTCGTCTCTACTGATGGCTTTCGTTCATTTCAAGAGATTTTGCAACCATTTATGACCAAACCAATACCGATTATGAAAAAAGCATTATTGACAACGTTGATGTTTCTCGCTGCCGCATTGTCGGCTCTCGCCTACGACTTTATGGATAGTGATGGCCTGTGCTACAACTTCAACAGCGACGGCATGACAGTGACAGTGACTTATGAGATAAGCACCCCTGGGGCGCGGCATTATCAAGACCTCCGCGGGAATATCACAATTCCATTCAAAGTGAACTACAACGGCATTGACTATTTCGTCACCGCAATCGATGAGCGGACTTTTCAAGATTGCTATGACATAACCGGGATGACTATGCCAAGCACACTCCGCTCTATCGGGAGCCACGCGTTTCTCGACTGCACCGCAATGACGAGCCTCATCATTCCCGATAACGTCACCTCAATAGGCAGGAGTGCTTTCTTTTATTGCTATAGCCTGACAGATGTCACTATCGGTGCTTCAGTAACCGATATAGGCGAGTTCGCATTCTCATATTGCTCTCGACTGAAAAATTTTAAAGTAAAAGCCCAAAACACCAAATTCGACTCGCGCGACAACTGCAACGCTATCATCGAAACAGCTTCCAACACATTGCGCTTCGGTTGTCCCGGGACTGTGATTCCCAACAGCGTCACTGCCATAGGAAATTACGCATTCTATTCGTGCTCCGGGATTAACACCGAGGTAATCATTCCGCCATCGGTCACTGAAATCGGCTACTCTGCGTTCAATAACTGCTCCAATATGCCAAGCGTTACCATCCCCGCATCGGTCAAGTCTATCGGTTCGTCGGCATTCGACAGTTGCTATAGACTGACTTCGATTAACGCTTATCCCAATCCCGCCGAAGTAACTTTGGGCGCGGAAGTGTTCCAAAATGTGAAGAAAGAGAGTTGCGTGCTACATGTTCGCCCAAGTCTCTTCGAAGCTTATTCTGAAACCGACCAGTGGAAGGATTTCGAGAACATCATCGGCGACCTGCCCGAAGAGCTTAAAGGCGACCTTAACGGAGACGGCTCTGTGGATGGCGGCGACGTGTCGATTCTGCTTGAGATGGTGCTCGCCGGCGGGGTTACCGACGCGCAGAAGGCGGTGGCCGACCTCAACGGTGACGGCGATGTGGATGGCGGTGACGTGTCAATTCTCCTTGAGATGGTGCTCAGCGGCGACTAACCACTAAATCACCGTGGAGGATTTCCCAGCATTTATCCTCTTGGACAACAAAGGCAACGACTTCTTCACGCAAATCAGCCAAAAGTGCCCTGCTTGTAAATAAGCATCAACAATAGAAACTCAGAGGCTTCCGAACCGATATCGGAAGCCTCTATTGTTTAATAGCTCAAATATATCGCTAAATATTTGTGTATTAATGAGAATTAATCTACATTTGCTACGTGTTGAGCTTCACAAGTTTCGTGAGCTTTGGAACTATTATTATTTCTTGTATAGCTATATCAATTCCGACTATGAAAAAAGTATTATTGATAGCATTGCTGGCATTCGCCGCTACATTTTCAGCCCTCGCCTACGATTTTAAGACTGAGAGCGATGGTCTGTGCTACGATTACAACCCTGATGGCACAAGCGTCACTCTGACGTTTGAGACAAGTCAGTATCCCCATTACACATCATTGGAAGGGTCAATTTCGATTCCCAGTTATGTGTCTTATAACAACACGAGATACAAAGTCAGCGCAATCGGCAGTTTTGCCTTCTCCGGATGCAGCAACATAACGAGTATTGACATCCCCAGCACCGTGACATCAATAGGGTCAGGTTCATTCTTTACCTGCAGCGGCCTATCAAGCATCACTATCCCAAACTCTGTTATCTCTATCGGCAGTAGTGCATTCTCCGACTGCAGCGGTTTGAATTCCGCCGTCATCGGCAATTCAGTGACTACAATAGAGGATAAAGCGTTCTATTCCTGCTCAGGTATTATGAGACTCTTAATTCCTAACTCAGTAATCCAAATAGGCGACGAGACCTTCGCAGGATGCACCGGCCTGACAAGCGTGCGCCTGCCGGAGTCGTTAATCTCAATAGGCGCAAAGGCCTTTGAAAACTGCAATGGCTTAACGAATCTTTTCATACCAAAATCGGTAGCATCTATAGGCACCGCCGCTTTCTATGGCTGCAAAGGCTTGACAGAAATTGATGTAGATAGCGACAACAACGCCTACGACTCCCGCCAATACTGCAACGCCATCATTGAGACTGCCTCCAATACTTTGATAACCGGTTGCATAAACTCCCAAATTCCCTACACCGTTACCGCCATCGGAGAATCGGCATTCCATGGATTAAGCAACTTGACAAGCATCGCCTTCCCCGAATCTCTAATTTCAATAGGCAAAGATGCATTTTATGGCACCGGCCTGACAAGCGTCGACTTCCCTGAATCATTAATCACAATCGGGGAATTGGCATTCGGCTACTGCCGCGACATTTTAAGCGTCGAAATCCCTAACTCAGTTACGACTATCGGCGAGAATGCATTTCTATACTGCTCAGGTATCAAGGATGTCGTAATCGGCAACGCTGTGGTTTCAATAGGCACTGGAGCATTCTCCGACTGCATCGCCTTGGGGAACGTCACTTTTGGCAATTCGTTGGCTACAATCGGTGACAGGGCATTCCGTGCGTGTCGCGCAATCGCCACCCTGACCATTCCCAACTCAGTGGTGTCAATAGGTGGCAGTGCATTCTATAACTGCAGCGGCTTGGTGAGTGTCGCCATCGGCAACTCAGTAGCTGCAATAGGAGAATCAGCTTTCGGATATTGCAACGCCTTGAGAACTATAAATGTAGATGCCGATAACACCTTCTATGACTCCCGTCAAGACTGCAACGCCATCATTGAGACTGCCTCCAATACTTTGATTGCCGGATGCCGGAACACCACCATTCCTCTGACAGTAACGGCTATCGGTCCATCGGCATTTTACTTCTGCTCAGGCTTGACGAGCATTGACATCCACAGCTATATAAAGTCAATAGGTAATCGGGCATTTGCCCAATGCAAAAACTTGAAACGCATTAACGCATACCCCGACCCCAATAAGGTCACACTGGGTGAAAGCGTTTTCGAATATGTCCCGACCGGCACCTGCGAGCTACACGTAATGCATAAATATTATTATGATTACGCTTATGCCGACCAGTGGAAGGATTTTGAGAACATCATCGACGACCTACCCGAAGTGCTGAAAGGCGACCTCAACGGCGACGGCAGTGTGGATGGCAACGATGTGTCGATTCTGCTCGAAATGGTGCTCGCCGGCGGCGTGACACCGGAGCAGAAGGCGGTGGCCGACATCAACGGCGACGGTTCTGTGGACGGCAACGACGTCTCAATCCTCCTCGAGATGGTTCTCTCCGGCCAATGACCCGTCACCGCCGGTGCCAACGGGGCATCGGAGATGCCGAAAGGCTCGGAGAGCCGCAATGTGCTTAACACCAAGCAAGCACGCCGAAGGTGTGCGCCGCTTGGTGACAGAGCGACCCCGTAACGGGTGCCTCGGAGAGGAACCCCACGCCCCCTCACCCCCGACGGAGAATATAAAGACAACAAAGACAATTTGAACAACATTCTCCTATAGTTGTTTCAGTTGTTATTAATTTCAATCGCATGTGCTATAGCGCGGCGGGGGTGATAAACCTTGAAAAGGTTTTAGCTTGTTAGCCCCACATTGACGCGCAAGCGGCTATGTGGGGAAACCGTAGCCACCCACATCGGCAACCTTGGAGAGGTTGCACCACGCAGGCGACGTTCTCATCCATCACCGGGCAGTGCCTATCGATTGGTGTGCAACCTCTTCGAGGTAGCGCCGAAAGGGGGCGTCGTGTACCCCACATAGCCGCTGCGCGTCAATGTGGGGCTAACAAGCTGCGACCTTTTCAAGGTCGTCGGCTCCACCGCCTGCTGATGCCCGCCCGCGCTTATCCGCGACTGC
>CAMHGU010000053.1 GCA_946184715.1 uncultured bacterium
TTGAGGTGGCGGAGGTGAGGGAGGCGGCGCGGTGGCGGGAGGGGGTGGTGGCGAAGTGGCGGCGGAAGGCGCGGGCGAAGCTGGCGGCGTCGTCCCAGCCGCATTGCTCGGCAATGGTGGCGATGGGTAGCTGCGGCTCGCCGGCGAGGCGCGCGGCGGCTATGTTGAGGCGGATGGTGAGCACGAGTTGCTGAGTGGTGATGCCGAGGGCGGCTTTGACGCGGCGGTTGAGCTGCCCGCGTGTGATGCCGAAGCGGGTGGCGAGCGTCTCGAGCGAGAAGCGGCTAAGCGGCGCGCTTGCCGTGATGATGCCGGCGATGTGCTCGGCCAGCTCGCGGCCGTCGTCGGATAGCGGAGTGATGCCGTTGAGTATTAGTGGGTCCATTGCAGGGTCGCTATTTGTTGCGTCACAAAGTTAGGAGAATTGGCTCTCAGCGGCTGTGCACAATCGTGCAATCGATGTGCCGAATGGTGCAAAATTCACTTTCATTGGTACATTTTGCTCCATCGTGTAAAGCCGATGCACGATTGTGCATAGCGCGACGGCAGCCGATGTTACGATTGACAACGTGACGTACGACGTCGTTTATTCGGCCGGCGAGCCTTCTTATGCCGCTATTAAATACGGGAGGAGCTACACCGGCTCGGAGCTAACCATTCCGGCCACTATCATTTGCTACGAGTGACGCTCCCCGGCCAACTTGCTACGATAGGTACTGATTGTTTCTACAACTTCTCAGAGCTCTCAGCATTATAGGGGACTGCTATCGGAGGGAGGATGGGCTTTGGCCGAAGGCGCGGCGGAAGGCGCGGGAGAAGCTCGAGGGGTCGTCGAAGCCGAAACGGGCGCCCACCTCGGCTACGGTGAGCGAGGAGTGGGCGAGGAGTTCGCGAGCCTGCTCGAGGCGTATGCGCGTCACATATTGCTGCGTGGTGACGCCGGCGATAGCCTTGACGCGGCGGTTGAGCTGCCCGCGGGTGACGCACATCGTAGCGGCAATCTCCTCGATTGAGATGTTGGCGCCCTCGGGCTGTCGCTTCACGATGTCGATGAGCGAGCGGAGGAAACGGCTGTCGGCATCGTCGGTTGTCGGTTCGGCCGGTGCGGGCGTTGCGGCTTCGGTGTCGGTGTCGGCCTGTAGCCGGTCGATGATGGCTTGGAGGGCGGCTTCGCGCAGGTGGGAGCGGCGTCGCATCAGCCACCACACCACTGCGGCGATGACGAGGGCTGCGATGATGCTAATGATGATGATGGCGCGCTTGTGGGCTTGCTGGCGGGTGTTCTCTTGGCGCAGCCAGTCGTTGTTCATCTCGGCGTCGAAGCGGGCGAGGTTGGCGGCGGTGGCTGTGCTGTAGAGCGAGTCCTTGAGCAGGTCGAAGCGGTCGAGCTCGAGCTTGGCACTGTCGGGGTTGGAGTACCATAGCGACTCGTAGAGGCCGCGGCGGGCGTGTAGCTCATTGCCGAGGTCGCCCATGCGCATAAAGAGGGTCGCGGCTTGGCGGAAGCAGGTGACCGCCTCGGCGTGGCGTTGCTGTGAGAAGAGCGCCATACCGAGCTTGTTGTAGGCGATGGCGAGCGAATGGAGGTCGCCGGCGGCTTGAAGTTGCGGGATAAGCGGGCGCAGCAGCTGCTCGGCTTCGGCGTAGCGGTGCAGGCCGTTGAGGATAGATGCTCGCTGCACGAGGCGCACGGCGAGCTTGTCGTCGCGCCCGAGGCTGCGCTCGATGTCGCAGGCTATGTCGATGTGGCGCAGCGCCTCGTCGTCGTTGACCATAGCGTGGTATATCTCCGAAGCCATACCCTCGATTACGGCCTGGCGGGCGCGGTTGGGGGTCTGCTTATTCAGGTCGATGGCTTTGAGGATATACTCTTCGGCCTTCTGCGGCTGATTGGCGCCGAGGTAGATTCCGGCGATGGTGTTGAGCGTGGAGCTCATAATGTCGGGGTCGCCGGTGCGCGCGTCGATGTCGTAGCATTGCAGGGCGTAGCGGGCGGCTTTGGTGTAGTCCGATAGCCGGAAATAGGCCATAGCGAGCAGGTTGAGGCAATCCGACTCGAATTCGCCGCCTTTCCAGAGCGGCAAAGCCCGCAGGGCGTAGGTGACGCAGCGGTCGTAGCGGTTGGTGTTGTAGCAGTAGTCGGCCATGTCGAGCCATATCTCCTTCTCGATTTCGGGCGCGGGGGTGCCGGCTTTGAAGGTGATGAGCGGGTAGGCATCATCGACGGCGTGGAGCTCGGCGAGCAGGCGCGTGGCGGCGGCCGGGCGCGCGGCGGGTGCCGCTTGCTCGAAGTTGGCCAGGGCCTTCTGCACGGCGGCATCGTCGGCTACGGCGTTGAAAATAGCGAAGATGACGGCTATGGCAGTCAGGAGTCGTAGCTTCATAGGGCAAAATGTGGGATGGAGTTAACGGGATTGGGGCTTCTCCTCGTCCCAGGGGTAGCGGCGGCGGGGATTGCGCGGGAACCACCCTTTGCGCACACGCTCCTCTTGCTGAAACAGCTCGTGGATTGACCAGAAGCAGGAGAAGCCTATCACGCCGAGGATTATGGAGAATGCCAGGCTTGCCACGAATACCGAAGCCACCAGCGCGGCTACTCCGGCGAGGGCAAACACCCACCAGCAGCGCTTTCCGAAGTGGTACTCGGCTTTGATGACGATGGGGTGGAAGGTGCCGATTACGAGAAATGTGGCAAGGCCTATAATGAGGCCCAGCAGGTGGTTGTCGTTGATGAAATCCATTGGTTTTGAGCCTAAAACGTCAATCGATGATGGTGCACCAGCCGTGGACGTCGGGGGCTTCGCCGCTCTGGATAGCGCGGAGGCGTCGATACAGCTCGGTGGTGACTGGTCCGGGCTTGCCGTCGCGGGCGATTACGAAGCACTCGTCGGTGTCGAGGTCGTGGACCTCCGAGATGGGGGCGGCCACGGCGGCGGTGCCGCACTCGGCGGCTTCGTCCACACTGCGCAGCTCCTCAAGGAGCATCGGGCGGCATTCCACCTTCAGGCCCATATCTTTGGCAATCTGCTGGAAGCTGCGGTTGGTGACCGACGGCAGGATGGAGTCGCTCTTAGGAGTGATATAGGTGCCGTCCTTGATGGCGAAGAAATTGGCGGGGCCGCACTCGTCGATGTATTTCTTCTCGCGCGGGTCGAGGAAGAGCACCGCCGAGAAGCCCTGCTCGCGGGCGATGGCCGAAGGCATAAGGCCGCCGGCGTAGTTGCCGCCGGTCTTGAAGCGGCCGGTGCCCTTAGGCGCGGCGCGGTCGTAGCCGCGCAGGATAGCCACCTTGGTGGTGTTGAACCCCTCTTTGAAGTAGGGGCCTACGGGGGTGACGAAGATGATGAACATATACTCCGTGGCGCGCCTTACGCCCACCTGGGGCGAGGTGCCTATCATCAGCGGGCGGAGATAGAGCGAGCAGCCGCTTTCGTAGGGCGGAATCCATCGCTCGTTGAGCTTCACCACCTGCTCGGCCATGCGGCAGAAGAGATCGACCGGCACCGGTTCCATAAGCAACCCCTTGGCCGAGTCGTACATACGCTGCCCGTTGTCGCGCGCGCGGAATAGGCGCACCTTGCCATCGATGCCGCGAAAGGCTTTCAGCCCTTCAAAAATCTCCTGCCCATAGTGCAGGCAGGTGGCAGCCATGTGAAGATTGATGTATTCGTCGGTGGAAACCTCAACGTCGCTCCAGCGTCCTTCACGGAAATAGATGCGAACGTTATAGTCGGTTTTATGATATCCGAACGGGAGTTTATCCCATTCTACGTCGGGGAGTTGGGTCATAGAGCTACTTTTTGCGTCACATTGCCAATCTTGACCACGTAGATGCCCCGGGCCGCCATTTTCAGCTCGGAGGTGCCGGGCCCCACGGTGGCCTGCGACACGAGCTGGCCGAGGATGGTGAACACACGCACCTGCACTTTATGAGGGGTGCGCACTATGATAGCGCCATCGGTGGCGAAAATCTCAATGCCGTCGGTCTGGTTAGGGTCGGTAAGGCTGGGCACGTTGACGTCACGCTGCACTTCGCGCCACACGAGCGCACCCTCAGCCGAGAGCGCCAGCGCGAGCGCGATTGTCATCGCTATCATTATGCCTAAAAGCCTTTTCATCTCAGGTCAAGACGTATAAGTTTATTTCAAAAGGCAAAGTTATAAAATTCTTACCAATTAGACTATTAATTTGGGCAAAAGTTACATATTGCCGGCCGTGGGCGGGCAATAAAATGAGGTAATAGGCTTGAGAGAGGCCGGTGTCTACCGGGCGAGGCGCATACCGAGGGTGGGGAAGGAGAGGGTGGGGTCGTAGGCCACGTGGACTGCGAGGGGGCAGAGGATGGAGTCGGTGGCGGTGCTGCCGCCGCGGCATATCTTCTTGTCGCCCGTGGCGGCGCCGGTGGGGTTTACTTTGTGGCGCTCGCTGTAGGTGCCGCTCCAGTCGTTGCACCATTCATCGACGTTGCCGGTCATATCGAAGAGCCCCAGCTCGTTGGGGCGCAGCTGCGCCACGCGTTGCGATATAGGCTCGGGGACGCTGTCCTCGCCGACGAACGGCAGCGCGTTGTCGGCACACCAGCCCACGAGGCTGAGGGTGTCGCTGCCGGCGAAGAGGGTGTGGCGGCTGCGGTTGCCGCCGCGGGCGGCATATTCCCACTCGGCTTCGGTGGGCAGGCGGAAGCGGTCGCCGGTGAGCTCGTTGAGCCGCGCTATGAAGCGCTGGCAGTCGTCCCAGGTGATGTTGGTCATCGGCATATTGGCGCCTTCGTAGAAGTATTGGCCTACGGTGTCGGTGCCCATTACGGCTTGCCACAGCTCCTGCGTCACCTCGGTCTCGGCAATCCAGAAGTAGCTTACGCTCACCTCGTGGGGCGGGCGGAGGAAGTGGACGCGGAGGTAGCCCTGCTCGGGGTATGGGTCGCGGTGCTCGCCCATCAGGTAGCGCCCGCCCTCCACGTATTTCATCGTGAACTGCACGCCGTTGACGGTGAAGGTGGTGTCGGCAGCGCCGCCGGTGGCGTTGGCGTGGAAAGGCGCGGTGGGGCCGGCCTCGTCGTCGGCAGGGGTGTCGGTGAAGAGAAAGCACGATTGGAGCGCCAGCAGGGCGGCAAGGGGGAGAAGGTGTAATAGTTTCATACGCTGGGGATTACTTGTTATGCATTTCGGTAAGGCGATGCTCGAGGTCGGTGATGTTGACGTCAACGTCGAGGCGTCCGCCTTGGGCTATCGAGATGTTGCCGCTCTCCTCGCTCACCACCACGGCAAGGGCGTCGGTGGCCTGAGCGATACCTAAGGCGGCGCGATGGCGCAGGCCGAGGTGGCGCGGGATGGAGTCGTCGTGCGACACCGGCAGCACGCAGCCGGCCGCCATTATCTTATTGTGGGAGATTATCATCGCGCCGTCGTGGAGCGGGCTGTTCTTGAAGAAGATATTCTCGATAAGGCGGCTGTTGATGTCGGCGCTGATGACGTCGCCGAGGCGCTCGTAGCTCAGCAGCGAGCTGTTGCCCTCCACCACGATGAGGGCTCCGGTCTTCGACTTCGACATCGACATACAGGCGTACACAATAGGCATAATGCTGGCGCGCGAGTCGGCCTGGCGGGCATTCTTCGAGAACAGCCCGTTGAGGAAGCGCCAGCGGCGATGCGAGCCGAGGGTGAAGAGAAAGCGCTTGAGCGGCTCCTGAAACAGGATGACGCAGATTATGAGACCGATGCTCATAAACTTGTCCATAATGGTGCCGATAAGGCGCATATCGAGGATTTCGGAAGTGACAATCCATATAATGATGAAGGCCAGCAGGCCGAAGAAGATGTTGAGCGAGCCCGACTCCTTCATTATCTTGTAAACGTAATAGAGGAGCAGGCCTACGAGTAGGATGTCGAGGACGTCTTTTAATCCGAACTGTATCAGAGGCATAATGCGAGGGATTTAATCTTTTGGATTAAGGTTATGGCTTGACGGGCCTCGGTCACGTCGTGGACGCGGAGGATTGAGGCGCCGTGGAGCAGAGCGACGACGTGGAGAGCCGAGGTCGCCGGCAGGGCCTCGTCAGGCTCTATGCCGAGCAACTTGCAGAGCATCGACTTGCGCGAGAGCCCCACCAGCACAGGCGCGTCGAGCGCCGTGAGAGCTTCGAGGGTGGCGAGCAGGCGATAGTCGTCGTCGGGCGAGCTGTGGAAGCCGAAGCCCGGGTCGATGACTACGTCGGCCACGCCCAGCTGCCGTAGCTCGGCCACCTTGGAGGCGAGGCTCTGGAGAGTGGCGGCGGCGATGTCGGTGCCGGCGGGCAAGGGGGCGGCGCCGCGGTCGTTGGCAGTGAGGATATAAGGCAGGTGGAGCTTCGCAACCAACCCGTACATCGCGCTGCAGCCGCCGCTGATGTCGTTGACGATGAGGGGGCCGAAGCTGCGGGCGCAGTACTCGGCCACTTCGGGGCGGAACGTATCGACCGAAAGCGGCATTGCGGGCGCCAGGCGGCGCGCTATGGCGATGGCGCGGGCGACGCGCTCGGTCTCTACCTCCACGGCCGGCGGCTCGGCGCCCGGGCGCGTGGAGCAGCCGCCTATGTCGAGAATGTCGGCCCCTTGCGCTATGGCGTCGGCGATGCGGCGCTCGAGGGCGGCATCGGAGGAGGCGCGGCTGTCGGCGTAGAACGAATCAGGCGTGGCGTTGACAATAGCCATCACGGCCGGCTGCGCGTATTGCACGAGCTCGCCGCCTATGTTGATGCTGAAAGGAAGGAATTCGGCCATTGATTAGTCGCCCATTTGATTTGCAATGGCGAAGTTACCACTTTTTCAGCGTAGAAGCAAACTAAAAGTGCAGCAACTTGAGGCCGTAGAGGAAAATCAGGAGAATAGCCACCGGAGCCACAAAGCGCATAAGGAAGCTGATGACCGGATAGAGGCGTCGATTGACGCTGCCGAAATTGGTGAGCTGGTCCCTGATGAAGCGCCGGTCGATAACCCAGCCGGCGAGCAAGGCGAAGACGATGCCGCCGAGCGGCAGCAGGATATTCGACGATATGTATTCAAACAGGTCGAAGATTGTCATTCCGAAGATGGTGAAATCACGCAGCACCCCAAACGACAACGCGCATAGCGAGCCGAGCGCCATTGCCACCAGCGTGTTGACCTGCGAGGCCCGCTTGCGGCTAAGGCCCCACTCCTCGGTCATAAACGCGATGGTGATTTCGCTCATCGAGATTGTAGAGGTGATGGCCGCGAAGAATAGCAGCAGGAAGAACAGCACCGCCCAGAGCCAGCCCATACTCATCGAGGCGAAGATGGCGGGAAACACCTCATAGACCAGCTTCGGCCCCTCGGCCACATTGGCGCCGTAGCTGAACACCGCCGGGAAGATGATGACACCGGCGAGCACGGCCACTACGGTGTCGAGCACGGCAATCAGCGAGGCTGAGCCGATAAGGTTCTCCTTGTCGCTGAAATAGGAGGCGTAGATTAGCAGGCAGCTAAGCCCCAGGCTCAGCGAGAAGAACGCCTGCCCCATAGCCCCGAGCACCACCGAGGGTGTAATCTTCGAGAAGTCGGGGTGGAAGAGGAATTTCAGGCCTCGGCCCACCTCGGGCAGGAAGAACGAGTGGACGCAGAAGATAATCAGAATGACGAAGAGGATAGGCATCAGGATATTCGACATTCGCTCGATGCCGCGCTTCACTCCGCGGCGCATAATGAAATAGTTGCACAGCAAGAATATCAATGTCCAAGCCACTGATTTATAGGGCGATGAGGCGAAACCGCTGAAGTGATTGCTGAAGTCGGCTGCGGGCGTGGCGGTCATCTGTCCGCTTATGGCTTCGATGAGGTACTCGAGAGTCCAGCCGGCCACCACCGAGTAGAAGCTCAGGATAAGGATGGAGGCGAGCAGGCCTATGAACGAGAAGGAGTGGACGAAGCGCGAGGAGTGGAGCTGCCGCAGCGCGCCGCGCACGTTCTTGTGGGTGCCGCGGCCTATGCTGAATTCGGCGCAGATTACCGGAATACCTATCAGCAGCACGCAAGCGATATATATCAGGAGGAACGCAGCGCCGCCGTTGACGCCGCATTTGTAGGGGAACGCCCAGATGTTGCCGAGGCCTACGGCCGACCCCACCGTCGTGGCTATCACGGCGAAGCGCGACGAAAATTGTGCTCTTTTCTCCTTCATCAGTGTTCGGTAGGTATGTTATAGTAGGGGCGAGGAGTGGAGTAGTGCTTGCCCGAGCGCGCGGGCCGTGGTTTTTTCTTCGCCTTTTTCTCTTGTTTGAGGGCTTGCTTGGCGCTGTCGCCGTCGGCTTTGATGGAGTCGAGCTGTGCCGCCAGCGAGTCGAGGCTCCGGCTCGCCGCCTCGGCCGAGGCGGGCGGCAGCTCCGGCCGCGAGCATCGCACCGCCACATTGGCCGCGATAGCTACGAGCAGTAGCGCAATCGATGTCAGCAGGGCTATGCGTTGACTCTTATTTAGGCCTTTGAGGTTCACTTAAGAAGCGATGAAAGCATAATAGTGAGGATAAGCACCGGTGCCACATATCGGATTGTGGCGCGGATGACGGGGTACATCGGGCTTGTCATCGAGTCGTAGTTGGTCATCTGGCGGCGGAGGAAGTCGCCTTTCATACGCCAGCCCACAAAGAGGCAGGCAAAGAGCGCGCAGAGCGGCAGCATAACATTAGAGGTCACGTAGTCGAGAGCGTCGAAGATTGTCTTCCCGAATATCGTGATGTCGCTCCAGCGGCCCAAGCTGAGAGAATTGATGGAGCTGAGCACGAAAAGGGGCAGCACCACCACGAGCACCGATTTCAGGCGCGTCAGCTTCAGACGGTCTTGCACGAGCGATATTGACACCTCGGCCAGCGAGATGGTGGAGGTGAGCGCCGCGATGCCAAGCAGCAGGAAGAACAGCGCCGACCACAGGTGGGGCAGCGGCATCTGGTTGAACACCTCGGGCAGGGTGACAAACACCAGCGTGGTGCCCTGAAGCGCCTCCGGGTCGGCATCAAGTCCGAACGATTTCACCGCAGGGAAGATGATGATGCCCATAAGAAAAGCCACCAGGAAGTCGAGCGAGGCTACTGTGGTGGCTGTACGGGTAAGCTTGGTATCTTGGGGATAATAGGCGGCAAACGTCAGCAGGATGCCCATGCCGAGGCTCAGCGAGTAGAACGCTTGGCCCAGCGCGGCTATGAATGTGCTGCCGGTGACTTTCGAGAAGTCGGGCTTGAGGAAGAACTCGAGGCCATCGGCCGCCTTGGGCATGTGGAGGGCGAAGATACAGAATGCCAGCAGCAGCACGAAGAGCACCGGCATCAGGATATTCGACATTCGCTCGATCCCTTTGTTGACCCCTTTGAGCAGGATTACCAGATTGAGAATGAGCATAATGAATGTCCACACCACCGGCTGCACGTCGCCGCGGATAAGGGTATTCATCTTATCGACATATACGGCATTGTCGCCGGCAGGCGTGTGGCCGTCGTAGAGGAAGCCGGTGACCGAATGCACGAAGTACTCCATCGTCCAGCCGCTCACCACCATATAATACGACAATATTAGATAGGAAGCCAGGATGCCGAGCAGGCCGGTAACCCACCAGAGGGAGCCAGGCGCCAGCTTGCGAAACGACCCGATGGCGTTGGAGTGGCCGCCGCGCCCGATGGCAAATTCCGACATCATCACCGGAATGCCAAGCAGGAACACGCAGCCTATATATATAAGGAGAAAGGCGGCACCGCCGTTCTGCTGCGCCACTGCCGGGAAACGCCACACGTTGCCAAGCCCGACGGCTGAGCCTACAGTGGCCGCTATCAAGCCCATCTTAGTCCCGAATTTCGCTTTTTCTGATGACATCGTTCAACAAACGGAGTGAATACTTGATTATAGTAACAAATCAGGTTGCAAAATTAACAAATTATCACCGATTGCCCAAATATTCAGCGATATTTGTACTACGGAAGGCTTCGCGCTATAGATCTTCTCTCTTTTCCAGAATTTATAGATACTATAGAACTTATAGAACCTCTATGTGGCGTGGTGGCAGCGGCGCGGGGTGGGCGAGCCGGACCTCGCGGCTTGGGCGGGTATAAAAAGCACCGGGCCGCGATGTGGCGGCCCGGTGGGTTATCGATTCAGTGTGATACTGATTACTTGTCGGTCGAGAAGAGAACTACGCGGTTCCAGTCGCTCTTGTTCATATAGGGCTGCTCAGCGCTACCCTTAGCATCGGTCTTGATGCGGTCGGCGGCGATGCCGTAGCCGATAAGGGCTTTCTTGACGGCGTCGCAGCGAGCCTGCGAGAGCTGGAGGTTGCCGGCTTCGGTGCCTGTGGAGGCATCAGCATAACCGCTGAGGGTGAGGTCGGCAGTGGGGTTCTCCTTCATCCACTGAGCAAGGTTGTAAACGTTGGTCATCTCCTTGTCGCCGATTTCGGCCGAGCCGACAGTGAAGCGAACTGCTGAGAGCATAGCGGTAGCTGCGGTCTCGGGGCAGAGCTTAGCCTTGGGAGCCGGCGGGCAGGGAAGCTGAGCTTCGGCAGCCTGACGAGCCTTGATGGTGGCTGCGATGTCGCCGCGGAGAGTGTTCACGTCGTTGTTCAGACGGTTGATGTAAGAGATGTAGTCGCAGGGGTTGAAGGTCGAGAACTGACGGCCACCGAGGTTGAAGGTGAAACCACCGAGGCAGGTGAGAACCACGTCGGTAGGAGTGCCGAAGGCGCAGCCGTTGTAGCCATCGCCCATAAGTTGAGCGCGAGCTTCAAGGTTGAAGTCAACGTGCTTGCTGAGGCGGAAGCGGAATTGCAGACCGGCCGATACGGGGAGTGCCCAAGTGTTGGAGATCTTGCCACCCTCGTCGTTGTAGATGTTGGTGCCGGTGTAGGGGCGAATCTTCCAAGCGTGAGCACCACCGATACCGATGAAAGGCACGATGGATACCGGGCGATTGGGGTTGTAGCCGCCTATCGAGTTGCACATATCCCACATAAGGTCAACGTTCAAGCTGGCGAATTTCGCTTTGGTGTAAACGAGGTTGTCCCAGCCGTGCTCGCCGCCTTGTGCCCACACGCGGATTGCGGTGTAAGGGGTAAACCACTTGCCGAAGCCAAAACCGAACGCCAGCTTAGCGTGACGCTTGGGGTCGCCGGTGTTGAGCTTGTGCTCGAAGAACGATACGTTGACGCCAGCGCCTACCTGGAGGAACCAGTTCTGGCTGGCTTTCGACTTAACATAAGTCTTGCACTCGCCATTGAGCTCGGGAGCTGCTGTAGTCTGGGCTGTTGCCACATTCATCAACGCTGCCAAGCCACATACGAGCGAAGTCAGAATAAAACGTTTCATCTTGTTGATTATAAATTAGTTATTAATATTTTTCATTCATATCTATTGCGGCCTTCCGAGCACTATTTTTCCCGACAGGGCACAATATTGCACACAAAGCCGTTGCAAATATAGTGACTTTCGAGCAATCCCGCAACATTTTTTCACATTTTATTTTCAGCTTTTTCGAAATCGGGCACTCGACTGCTCGATTGTTCGATTACTCGATTAGTCGACTGCTCGAATAGTCGATTAATCGATAGTTAACTATACGGTGCATTGCG
>CAMHGU010000054.1 GCA_946184715.1 uncultured bacterium
TCAACTAATATTGACATAAGTCAAACAGGAGTCAACCATTTTCGGGCAACCACACGGTAGTGTCCGATAGTGCCCGGTAGTGTCCGCGACTGCGTCGCGGAGTACCTTGACAAAGCCTCATCGCTCAAATCTCGAGTCGATGTTGTCGTAAATCCGTGCCATAGTCGGTTATGGCGGGCTTTGCTCCGCGAGGCCTTGTATAGTCACTTATTCATTGTGTCTGGCAATAGTGAGGGCAATGCGGTTGAGTGCCAGGCACTGCTCTCGCGTTATCGCTCGCCTGTCGTTGTGGGCTTCTCCGGTGCCCACAAGTAGCAAGCGTCCTTCAGAGCACGCTTCAAACTGTCGCCCGGCCGGCTTCTGCATCGGCGCTATGCCCCTATCGAGCACTATTATCAACCGGCAACCGGCTCCCAAGGCTCGTCGCATCACCTCTTTCTCCCCGGGGCTGATGCAGGCCGAAACGAGTACCGTGCCGCCTTGTCCGAGTTCAAGATAGTGGTTGCATCGCTCTTCGATGTCGGTAGTTGTCAGGCTTCGCGAGCATTGCACCACCTCCTTGTGGGGATAGTCGAGCAGGAATCGGTTGCCGAGCGCTGAAAAGTGCTGCGTCCCGATCTCAATATCGGCGATGGCGGTGAAATACTGCCTATTGTTGCGCTTCACCCATAGCCTGTAGGGATTCCGGAGCAGATAGTTCTTCCAGCAGGCCAGCTGCCCGCTGCCTCGGAGGATGCGGTCGTTGAAGCCGGGCTCCCAGGCGGGTAGTGTCCGCGACTGCGTCGCGGAGTACACTGACAAAGGCTTATCCTCGCGGAGCGCGGCGGTGCATTTCCCTTTGAAACGTGCTATCACGGCGCCTAAATGCTTATCGATGGGGGCGGTGACATATAGAATGCCGTGCAGGTGGTCGGGCATAAGTTGGAGGGCGAGCGATCTGATATGCGGCTGTTCCTGCGTTATCCTGAACCATTCCTCCATTACCAGCGTTCCGTAGGCGCTCAGCTCCACCCACGGCAGAGGATGGTCACCGTCGGCGTCGCGAAGCTCACCAAGCAACTTTCGCCTTCCGGCCGTTATCAGCGTAAGCATATAGATGCACGGCCCGCGATAGTCGTGGCCATCTTTGCGCCGTGTCATCGACGGGCGCGCCCGCAGCTCGCTGTGATTTGCTATCCAAGCCAGCCGTTTCGCTACTCTTTCGTCGTCCATATCACAAATTTACGAAGTCCCCTCCTCCCTCGCAACCTTTTCCCCAAAAAATCGCCCCAAGAGCCGCGCGCCTTTTGTCGAGGTACTCAGAGACGCAGTCACTGAGCCGGGGGTGGGTTAGGGGAGGCGGAGGTGGTGGCGGCGGGCGAAGTCGAAGTCGGGGTCTTTGAGGCCTACGGTGTTGAGACGGCAGGGCTCGTTGTGGTCGTTGAGGTAGTAGCGGGGTGTGACGGTGAAGGTGGGGCTGGCGAGCGAGAGGCGGCGGTCAATCTGGTTGCCGCTGATGCCGGCGATGTCGAGCAGGGTGTGGAAGGTGACTTTATTGGTGGCGATGGGCTTGAGGGCGTTGGCGCGCAGGGTGGGGGCTACGTCGGGCCATCGCTCGATGTATTGGCTTGAGAGCCAGGCAATCCAGGGCACGTAAATCTGGTGGATCGACGGTGCGGGCGAGGCGTGGAGGAAGAGGTGGCGGCTGTCGTCGTAGATGTCCTCGCCGTGGTCGGAGGTGTAGATGACGGCGGCGGGGCATTGCTCGGCGGCTACCATATTGATTACGCTGGCGATGAAGTAGTCGGAGTAGCAGATGGTGTTGTCGTAGCTGTTGATGAGCTTTTCGCGCTCGAGGAGGCCTGCCGAGAGGGGCACGTCGGGCTTGAAGACGGCCTTGTCGGCGGGGTAGCGCTCGTGGTAGGCGAAGTGGCTGCCGTAGGTGTGGAGCACGATGAGTTTCTTGGAGTTGCGGGTGTCGGCGAGCGAGGTGCGCAGCAGCTCGAGCAGGGTGCCGTCGGATACATTGGCCGAATCGGCATATACCTCTTTGACGTACACGTTTTTGTCGGCCTCGCGCCCGAAGAAGTCGATGAAGGAGTGGTTGTAGCGCTGGTTGGAGTAGAACGAGGTGGCGTAGCCCGCTTCGTTGAAGGCGGCGATGAGGCTTCGCTGGGTGTAAACGCGGTCGAAACACTCGGCCGAGGCGGCCGAGAGGATCATCGGCACGCTCTTATGGGTGGTATTGGACTCGGAGAGGGCATCGCGGGCGATGATTAGGCTATCGCTCATAGCGGCGAGGCAGGGCGTGGTGTTGCGCTCGTAGCCGTAGATGCCGAAGCTCTCGGCGCGGGCCGTCTCGCCTATGATGAGCACGTACACCTCGGGCTGCTGCGCCTCGTGGGCGCTGACGGCCGCGAATTTGAAGTTGCGCGAGGTCTCGAAGTAGTTCTCGGTGAGGAAATAGCGCTGCACGGCGAGCCCGAGATTGTAGGTGACATTGACGGGGAACAGGTCGTTGTAGAACTTATAGGAGCGGTCGATGAAGTGGGTGGCGATGGTGAGCACGAGGGCCGGAATGAGGAGCACGGCGGCTCGCTTGCGCTGCACCAGCCGGTAGAAGAGCGGGAGGTCCATCATATTGCGCCACGATACCACGCCGAGTATCAGCCCGCCGCCATATACCACCACTACAAACACTACCGAGAGCCAGAGGTTGCCGAGCAGCTCGGTGGCCTCGCCCACGTTGGTAGTGACCACATTGAGAAACATATCCACGGCGATAGGCGCCTCGCCGAAGAGGTGGAGCAGCACTATCTCGAAAGCGTCGTAGAAGAGGAAGAGAAACATCGCCCAGAGCGCCTTGCCCGGCTTTCGCGAGAAGGTCATCGCCATCCAATAGGCCGAGAGAGGCAGCACTACGTTGCAGATGCGCCCCAATATGCCCATACGCTCGGTGAATGCCATAATGCAGTTGGGCAAGATGAGCACGCCGATGAAGAACCAGAAGAGTAGCTTCTGGTTGTGGGCCAGGCGATTGATATGTTTAAAAAGCTTCATTGATGCTGAATACTACACCCCATTGCTTCGACTTGCCGAAGCCTACGTCGAGCCTGATGTTCATATCTTTCTTGAACTCCCAGCGGTAGCCGAAGCCGAAGTTGGGAAGCACCTTCTTGAAGGTCTCTTTATTGTGGAATACGGAGGCGAGGCCCACCCAGAATACCACTGAGTTGCGGCGCCAAACGTGCTGTCGCAGCTCCACCTGGGCTTCGAGCTTGTGCTTGTCGCGGTAGCGCCCCTCGTAGTAGCCGCGGAGCGAGTGGCTGCCGCCCACGAAGGCCATCAGCGACCACGGCGGGGTGCCGAAGTTGAACTCGCCGAGGATCTGCCCGGCCACCACGCCGCCTTTCCACACTCGGTGGTAGGTGTCGAACTCGAAGGCTGTGGTGCTGAAGCTGTAGTCGCCATTACCGAGAAAGCGGGGGTGAAAGCTTTGGGTAAGCTTCACATATAAGCCACGGTGGGCATTGGTGACCACATCGCGGCTATCGTAGCTGATGGTGCCGCCCAATCCGAGATTGTGCCCCTTGAGTTTCTGCCCTTCGAGCAGGGTCATATCGTCAATCGCCTTGCCGTTCACATAGTCCCAATCAATGAAGGGGCCGGCATAGAAATTGTGGCCTAAGCGGAAGAGGAAATGGGCTTCGAGGTCGAGGCGGATGCGCTTGAGCTGGGTCTTATTGGCGTCGTTGTTACACTTGTCGTAGCCTATGCCCCAGAAGTAGGCCGGCTCGTAGTAGAAACCGAAGCGGTAGTTGAGCCGGTAGCGCTCGCGGGGGAAAATGTGATGCCCCACGATGCCGAGCGACACGAATCCGGCGGTGGAGAAGTTGCCGTAGAGCGCGGCGTCGGAGTGGGGCAGGGTGAGGTCGGCGCGGTCGGTGCGATACTGCGCGGCGCCGATGATGCCGAGCCCGAATTTGGTGTCGCTCGAGTAGTAGGGCCCGCCTATGATGCTGAAGTCTACGGGCTTATCGAGCTTCTCTTTGTTGGTGTCGTTGAAGTAGGCGATAATCTTCTGGACGAAGTTGCGCTTCACGGGCTTGGCCACGGTATCGGCCGGCGCTGTGGTGATGCTATCGAGCGTATTCGCCTGATTATGAGCCTGTAAGGAATCGACGGGAATCTCGGCGTCGAGCAGGGGCACTGCCGTCACATCGTCGGCCACAGCGTGGAGGGCGCCAAGCGCCACCATCGCAGCCACTATCAGAGTATATATAATCGTTCGTTTCAAAATGACAAATTTGGGACAAAGGTAGTGATTTTTATCCGATTTTTCACCACTTTGGCAGGTGTTGCCCCTAATTGATATTATATATGGTTGAAAATTAGTGAGTTGAATTGGAAATAAAAAAACGAGAGCCGCTCGCGTCGTGCGGCGGCCCTCGCCTTATATAATAAGGTGTATTTTACTTGAGGGAGTTGACGTAGTTGCGGAGAGCATCGTTGGTGGGGTCAACATCGAGCCAGCGGGTGTAATACTCTTTGGCTGAGGCAATATCGCCTGAGTTGTAGTAGTAAGTGGCGAGATATACATAGGCCTGAATGTAGGACGAAGCGTGTTCGGTCTTGTTCTCGGGCTTGAGGTCGAGCACACGGATCAGCTCTTTGCAAGCATCGACGCCGATACCGGTCTTCGACTCCTCGTCAGCAGCGAGGTAGAGCTGGGCGCGGCGCTGGAACACGCGGTAGTCGTCGGGGACGAGGTTGCACACTTCGTTCATAATCTCAACGCCGTTGCGGAAGTAGGTGCCGTCGGGGTCTTGCTTCGATACCACCATGTTGAGGTAGCGGCCGGCGAGGGTGTACTTGTCGTTGGTAGAGGGCTTCTCGGCCATGTCGATATACGACTTGTAAGCGGCGAGCGAAGCTTGATAGTCCTCCTTGCCCATATAGGCGTTGGAGAGGTCTTTGTAGATTTCCACCTTATCGGGGGCCACCTTGAGGGCGTTCTCATAGGCCACAATAGCGTCGTCGTAGCGGCCGAGCTCGCTGAGCACTTCGCCGTAGTTGGTGTAGTCGCTTACCACAAACTTGTTGTTCTTGTCGGGTGTAGCCTGCATAAAAGCTGCGCCGAGGTCGGCGGCTGCTTGCCACTCTTTGAGGGCGGCTTTGCTGCGGAAGGCGAGGCGCTTCATCAGGAACGATTGCGGATTGATGCGGAGCAGACGCTGCGACTCGTCGTAGGCTTGCTGGAACTTGTCGTCGGCGAAGAGCAGGAACACGTAGCGCTCCTCATCTTTGGCAAAGTGGTTGGGGTTCTTGATGTATTCGCCATAGGCGGCTGTGGCCTCGGGAATCTGGTGGTTGTCGTAGTACTTCTCAGCGATTTCGTGCTGGGCGAGGGCCGAGTTGGGCACTATTCGGAGCAGCTCCTGGAGCTTGCGGATGGCTTCGTCGGGGTTGATGTTGAAATAGGTGTCGGCATATTTCACATAAGCCTCCTGTGCATCGTCGTTGTCGAATTGGATAGCCATCTCATAGTAGCCGGCAGCTTCGCCCCATTTCTTCTGAGCGGTGAGCATATCGCCTTCGAGCACATAGGCGGCGGGGTTATCCTTGTCGGCCTTTTTGGCTTTCTTGAGATACTTCTCAATCTGCTTAGCGTAGGCCACGGGGTCGGCATTGAAGTATTCGCGAGCTATAGCGGCTTGCACTTCAGCGTCCTTCGAATCAGCGTCGCCGGCTTGCTTGAAGTGGTCTTCGGCTGCAGCGGCGTTGCCGTTCTTGAGGGCGATGGAACCGAGGCCCACATAGTTGAGACCTTCCTTGGGGTCGAGGGCAATACCTTCGTCGAAGAGAGCCTTAGCCTTGGCGGCATCGTTTTCGGTTGCCAGAGCGATAGCACCGAGGTAGTATTTAGCCTTCGATTTGTTGGCATCGGCATCGTTGAGCGTGCGCTCAAAGAGGATTTTGGCTTCTTCCATCTTGCCGCACTCGAAGTATTCGATTGCGTCCTTCTGACCTTGTGCCCATGCAGTCAGCGACGCGGCTGCAAGGAAGAGCGAAAGTGCGAATTTTGCTTTCATTTTCGTTGTCGTTTTTAGTTGGTTATTGTTTTGAATATTATTGTTGTCGAAAGTTTAATGCGGGGCGGAGAAAAATCACTCGGCGGGGTGGGTGGTCAGCTCCACGGCACGCGGGTGGATTACCGAGGGAAGGATGCCGGTCTGGAGTATCAGCTTTTGTCCCACGGGGCCGGTGAGGAACGAGTAGAAGCCGTGAGCCACGTTGCTGCCGGAGGTGGCCGCTATGGCGTATACGTTGCGAAATAGGGGATACTCGGCCGTGTAGATGTACTCTTGATAGGGCTTGAAGGCTCGGGCGTCGCCATCGTGGTACACCTTGAGCACTTTCACGTTGCCCTTCTTTCCGGCCGAGCCGGCCATATCGGCGCGGAGCCAGGTGGCGCTCACCACGCCTATAGCCGTGGTGCTATTCTCCACTCCGGCAATCACCTCAGGCACGCTGTTCTGAGCGAAGACGCGCTCGCTGAGGAACTTGCCGCCGGCCAGCAGCGTGTCGCGCATATACTTGGCGGTGCTGCTTGAGGCGTAGTCGAAGATGACGTTGACGCTGTCGGGCGATTGGCCGCCTATCTGATTCCAGAGGGCCTTGCGCCCGGCGAGAATGTCGGCGAGCTGCTCCACGCTGATGCTGTCGAGCGCGTTGGCCGGATTGACGATGAGCGCGATGGCATCGACGGCAATACGCTGGGTCTTGCACGTGCCTTTGGTCTGACGGATATATTCCACCTGCTTCTCCGATAGCTCATGGGGGATGATGATGAGCTTCATATCGGAGCTGATGAGCGAGTCGATGGCCTCGGCCTCGCTCACGTAGTGGGGCAGGATGCTGGCATTAGGGTAGGTGAACTCAAACACCTGTACCTCCTGGTCGATAATCATATTGAAACTCTCGTCCACGGCAATCTGCGCCGCGCCGTGGGTGCTGCCGCTCTCCTCCTTCTTGATGTCGCACGACGGAATGAGGCACGCGAGCGTAGCGGCAAGGATTATTGTGACGATGCTATTTCTCATAGTACGACTCTCCGGTGATTTCGCGATAGCCGCGGAATATGCCGTAGGCTATCAGGATGATGCCAAACACTATCTCGGCCCAGCGCCAGGGAATGTCGAAGGTGTGCATCAGCACAAGCACGCCCATTCCCACGTACACCAGCACCATAAAGATGCCGAACGCGATTTTCAGAATGCGGGTTATTTTATTCGGTTGCATAAGAAGTACATTCAATGCCTAAATTCGTGTAAAGTTACGAATTTTTCCGCACTCCGCAATCGCTTATTGCTAAAAAGGGCAAAAATTAACCAATTCCACACCTTCTCAGTCCACTCCGATTACTCCGAGCAAACAGATTACTTGTCGTAGTCGAGGCGGAAGATGCCCACGTTGTTGCCGCCGTGGTAGTTGCGGGCTTGCGAGGTGAGGTAGGCGGTGTGGCCGTCGGGGGCGATGTCGAGCCCCACGGGGTAGGAGTCGGCGGGCACTGAGGCTATGCGGCGCATCGTGGCCACTTCGACCACGTCGAGCGAATTGGCGGCGTTGCAGGCAGCGAGGATATAGCGGCCATCGGGGGTAATCTCGATGGTGCGCGCTCCGGCGCCCACTTTGCACTCCTGCCAGCCATCGACGCGCGAGGTGTGCCCATCGGCAGGCAGCGCGGCGAGGAACTTGTCGAGCGGCAACCGCTGCACGTAGCCCTGATTGTTGGAGCTGAGATAGAGGTAGCCGCCGTGGATGATGAGGTGACGCACATTGCCTCGCATTCCGGTGACGCGGCCGAGGTAGCGGTGGGCTTTGACGTCGATGGCGGCAATGCCGTCGCCGCCCATGCAGCTTACGAGCAGGTAGTGGCTATCGGGCGTGAAGACGGTGCCGCGCAGGCAATAGCCGCTGTTGCGGTCGCGATTGACTTCGGTGCCGGTGGGCAGATTGAGAGTGAGCTTGTAATCGACGATGAGTGGCGGCTTGTGGCGCCAGAATCGGGCGTTGGGCGCCGACACATCGACGATGCCCACGGTGTTGTCGCCCCAGTGGGTGATGGCCACGTAGCGCCCATCGGGCGAGGAGGCAATCATCTTGGGCAGTGGCCCGGTCTCCATCAGGCGCACGATGCTGTCGGTGCGGGTGTCGATGATAGCCACGGCCGAGGGGAGCTGGGCGTTGATGTCGAAGCTGCGCCGGTAGTAGGGCACCCACAGGAAGCGGCCGTTGTGGCTGAAGCAGCTCTCCACGGGCTTGCCCATAAAGGTGTTGAACCCTTCGCGGTGGAATCGGATAGGGTAGTAGCCCGAGGGGAGCGCCCACAGCGCGCTGTCGGCTGCGGCAAATTGGTGGTGGATGGTGGTGAGCTTGCGGTTGCCGTCGGTGCTGAACACCACTGTCATTCCGCCTTCGAGTGAATTGACGTAGTACTTAGTGCCGTCGGGGTGCACGCGCACCGACTTGGGCGAGAATATGTCCTCCTCGCGGGTGGCCCGGTCGCTCCAGTTGTGGTTCTGACGCTTGTCGGTAAGGGTGATGGTGAGCTTGCCGTCGTCGGCTGTCACTTGGTTGCCCACTTTGGGATGTACCACGGCAAGCGCTCCGTCGGCTGCCATATATGCAATTGCCGAGGCTGCGGCTATGATTAGGGTGGTTATCGCTTTTCTCATTGCAGGCAGTCGTAAAGTTTCATATCGCTGAGGCGCATAATGCCGCCGGAGAGGTCATCGACAGCCACGAAATAGGCCGTTCCGGCGATGGTGACGTTGGCCTCGTTGGTGTTGAAATCGAGCACCTCGATAGGACCGGTGGCCGAGAATGCCGCGCCGTCGGGCGCGGCAAACCGGTTCTCACGGATATAGCGCGCCACGTCGTCGGCGCTGCGAAATCGGGGCGCGGCCGGGCGGAGGTAGTCGAGCTGCTCGGTGCCGACGGTGTCGGCTCCGGCACTGTCGCTGCCGTTTTGGTCGCCCTTGCCGGCATTAGTGCAGCCGCACAATGCCACGCCTATGGCTGCTACTGCTATCAGAGGGAGCTTCATCGCTTACTGCTCGGGGGTGTTGATGACCTCGAGATAATGGTCGGCTTCGGAGAATCCGCTCTCGTAATAGAAATTATCGACGAGCCAGCTGCGGTGGCCGTAGTGGTTGGAATACTCGTTGCAGAAGTGCAGGCGCACGAAGTTGCCGCCCACCTCCACCGAGGCGGTGGCCGCTACCGGCGATTCTATTTCTATCTTCTTGATTTTGAAGCTCTTCTTGGTGACGCCATCATTGGAGTTGTCCCAATGGTTGACATCAGGACCAGTCTTTTCGTCAAGGTCGGCGGCCAGCTCCTGAAGGGCAATCAGTGAGCTTGAGAGGAAGCGCTCGTCCATTGTGGGGCTTTCAGGGGCGAAGTCTTTGAGCGCCGGCTTCCCCGCGGCTTCTTCGGGCGATTCCCAGAAGAGGTAGTACTCTTTATATATACGCTCGAGGCGCGATTTGAGCGCGCTCTTGGCGTCCTCATAGATTATGATAGAGGGCAACGCGGCCTCGCCGTCCCAATAGGTGATTTCGCGAGTCTCTTTCCAGGTGGTTTTCACATTGTCGTAGTAGTGCGACTGCATCACGAGGGGGGTGACGCTTGTGAGGTCGGCCACCACGATGCGCTCGGTCCAGTTGTTGCGGTCATCGACTTTGAGCGGAAAGTAGCTGAAGCGTGCTTGCCCTACAGTGGATTGCACGCGCTGATAGGCTACGAGGAAGCCCTCTTTGTCGTAGAGATACGAGGCGCTGCAGCCCGCGGTTACGAAGTCGGTGACGCGGCCATCCTTATAGGTGTAGTTGTTGGTCTTGTAGGCCTCGGCATATTCGGGGTCGTCGATGATTACGAAGCCGTTGGCGTCGTGCACGTAGCCCGCTCCGTCGGCGCTGAGACGGCCGTCGTCGGTGAAGTTCAGCTCGAAGTTGCCCTCGTAGGGGAGGAAGTCATCGGCAGCGCTGCCTTCGGGTTGGGTGGTAGTGAATTTGCAGCTCTTCACCTCGCCTTTGAGGTCGTAGAGAGCGGCGTCGTGATACTTCGCGGCGGTGGCAGTACCTATTGTAGCCGCGAGCGCTAATGAGATGATAGTGATTCGGTTCATATAGCTATATGGTTTGAAAGTTAATATTCTGATAGGTCGTTGCCTATGCGCTACGCAAAAGTAATTATATTTTCGATAATTTTAAGCAATTTTGGTTGAAATTAGTTGATTAATTGCTACTTTTGTGGCTGTTGAAAATTATTTACTAACTTAATAACTATATTATGAATACCGGAATCAGGAATTCACTTATTGCATCAATGTTGCTGCTTGCGGGCGCGTTATTGCCCACGACGGCGCAGGCCGATTTTGTGTCGGACATCAACAACTCTACGGCTGTCAATCCGATAGGCTCTCGCGTATTATACGAGATGAACATCGGCTCGTTCACCCAGCAGGGTACTTTCAATGCCGCGCGCGAGCGTCTGGCCGAGCTTCGCGAAGATGGCATCGATATTATTTGGCTTATGCCCGTCTATCCGCGCGGTGGCTCTAACAGCCCCTATGCCGCTACGAGCTTCACCGCCACCAATCCCAAATACGGCACCATAGCCGACCTTAAAGCCTTCGTGGCTCGCGCACATGAGCTTGGTATGAAGGTGTGGCTCGACTGGGTGTGCAACCACATGGCTGTTGAGGCCGAGTGGGTCACTACCCATCCCGAGTATTTCGTAAGCGCAGGCGGCCAGATGGTTCACCCCAACAACTATGAGGATGTGTATCAGCTTAACTATAGCAACCCCGACTGCGTCGACGCGCTCAACGACTGCCTGAAGTTCTGGATCGACGAGTGTGATGTGGACGGCTATCGCTGCGACTATGTAAGCTCACCACGCATCTCGCCCAGCTACTGGTCCACTTCCATCCCACTTATCAAGAGCTATAAAGATAAGGAGATAATGTTTCTCGGTGAGGCCGAGTTCGCTCAGGAGCAGACCCGCCTGAACAACGTGGGCTTCGACTACGACTTCGCTTGGTGGTATCAGAGCCGACTGAAAGAGTTCGGCGCCAATGGCGTTCTCGCCACCACGCTCAAGAACCAGACCAATATCTTCATCACCGCCTCCCGCGCTCAGAAGTATGGCCGAATGATGTTCCTTACCAATCACGACCAGAACTACAACGACGGCGGCTTCACGATGGAGAAGTTCTACGGCTCCAACCGCTATGCAATGACCGTGCTGCTTTACACCATCTACGGTATGCCGCTGGTGTACAACGGGCAAGAGATAGGCGGCAGCCAGGTGCTTAATTACTTCACCGACACCAAAATCAACTGGGCGGCCGTGGATGTGAAGATGCGCAACACTATGCGCACCCTCGCCG
>CAMHGU010000055.1 GCA_946184715.1 uncultured bacterium
TTGGCGGCTTCGGCGGCGGGCTTGGGCGCCGGCGCGGCCTTGGGCTCTTCCTCTTTCTCGGGGAGGTAGTTAAGCTGCATCACCAGCTTGTCGCGGTTGAATACAGCGTGTTCAAATTCGTTAGTAAACTCGATAGCACCCGTGGGGCAGTTGGTGACACACAGCTGGCAGAAGGTGCAGCTCCCGAGGTCGTACATATACCGGTCGAGCTTCTTTTTCTTCTTGCCATCAGGGGTCTCCACCATTTTGGAGACAATCTCGATGGTGCCGTTGGGGCAGTTCATCTGGCACAGGCCGCAAGCGATGCACTTGTGGCGGCCGTTGTCGTCATAGACGAAGGCCAGCGTGCCTCTGAATCGCTCCGGAATCTCGAGCGTGTCGCGGTTCTCGGGATACCTCTCCGTGATCTTGGGCGTCACAAACTCTTTGCCGGTGACGCTCATGCCTTTGAGCAAGCTCCAGGCACCGTTAATCAGTGAGGAGAAATAATCTTTAATAGTCATATCAAGGTAGTTATGTTCGCTTATTTAGAAATTCAATATATGGCTTATGCCTAAGGCGGTCACTCGCGTTTCTGGCCGCCGAGGATATCGAGCAGCTCGGTGGTGATGCCCTGCTGGCGCAGCTTGTTGTATTCGAGCTGTAGCTCGTCGAGCAGGTCTTTGGCGTTGTCGTTGGCGCTTTGCATCGCCATCACTCTGGCGGCTTGCTCCGAGGCGCTGGCTTGCCCGTGAATCTCTTGCATTGAAGAGAGGACAAACTGCGGGAGCACCGTGCGGAAGATGGTGCCGGCGTCGGGCTCGAAGAGGTAAGGACGATTGGCGGCGAGCTTGTCGCTGCCTTCCACTATGCTGTCCACTTTCACGGGCAGGAGGGCGGCGGTGAGGGGCCGCTGTCGCGACGTGCTGTAGAAGCGGGTATAGACCGCGGCCACGAGGTCGGTGGCGCCCTTCTCGAAGCTCTCCACGATGCCGGACGTGAATTGGCGTATGGCTTCGATGTCGCTGCGGGTGTTGATTGTAGCCGGCTCCACGGTGATGCCGTTGCCGGCGAGCTTGGTGGTGGCGGCTATCATCTTGCGGCCCACGGGGCGAAGCGTGATGGCCACATCGCGGCCGTAGCTGTCGCGCCATTGCGTTATCGACTGCAGCAAGTGCTTCAGTATCTGAATGTTGAAGGCTCCGCACAGCCCGTCGTCGCTGCCCATCACGATTGCCGTGATGTGCTTCACCTCGCGCTCTTGAGTCAGCTCCGAGCTCACTTCGGCATCGGTGCTGAGCAGGTGGAGCAGTATGGTCTGTATCTGCTCCCGATAGGGCACGAGGCGCTGCAAGGCGGCTTGTGCCTTGTGGAGCTTGGCCGAGGAGATCATCTTCATAGCGCCGGTAATCTTCTCGGTGGAGCCTACTGAGGAAATTCGTCCTTTAAGTTCGCGTAACGTTGCCATATATTGACGTTTCGATTAGTTGGTGGGTTGTCAAGCGCGATTTAATTGCGGTATTTGCTCGCCACGTCGCGAGCGGTCTCGGTCAGGATGCGCGCTATGTCGTCGGTCATAATGCCCTTGCGGAGCTCGTCGAGCACCTCTTTCTGGTACTTGGCGCGGAGCAGCTGCAGGAACATCGCCTCAAATTCGCGCACCTTGTCCATAGGCACCTCCTCGAGGAGGCCGTTGACGCCGCAATATATCGAGGCAATCTCTTCCTCCACGGGCTGTGGCTCGTATTGGGGCTGAATGAGCAGGCGCTCGTTTTTGCGGCCTTTGTCGATCACCTTGGCCGTGACGGCGTCCATGTCGCCACCGAATTTGGTAAACGACTCGAGCTCGCGGAATTGGGCCTGGTCGATCTTGAGGGTGCCGGCAATCTTCTTCATCGCCTTCACCTGGGCATTACCGCCCACGCGCGATACCGAGATACCCACGTTGATGGCCGGGCGGATACCGCGGTTGAAGAGGGCGGTCTCGAGGTATATCTGGCCGTCGGTAATCGAAATCACGTTGGTGGGGATATAGGCCGAGACGTCGCCGGCTTGGGTCTCGATGATGGGGAGCGCGGTGAGCGAGCCGCCGCCCTTGACGAGGGGCCGGAGCACCTCGGGCAGGTCGTTCATCTTGGCTGCCACGCTGTCGTTGTCGATAATCTTGGCGGCGCGCTCGAGCAGGCGCGAGTGGAGGTAGAAGATGTCGCCGGGATATGCCTCGCGGCCCGAGGGGCGCTTGAGTACGAGCGAAATCTCGCGGTAGGCCACGGCTTGCTTGGAGAGGTCGTCATAGACGATCAGGGCGTCGCGAGCGGTGTCGCGGAAGTACTCGCCGATGGCCACGCCGGCAAACGGGGCGTAGTAGCGCATTGCGGCCGAATCGGCGGCCGTGGCGGCTACCACTACGGTGTAGGGCAGGGCGCCGTGCTCTTCAAGCTCCTTGACGGTGGCCGCTACGGTTGAGGCTTTCTGCCCTATGGCCACATAGATGCAGTACACGGGCTTGCCCGCTTCGTAGTTGCCTTTCTGGTTGATTATGGTGTCGATGGCGATGGCCGTCTTGCCAATCTGGCGGTCGCCGATGATGAGCTCGCGCTGGCCGCGGCCTATAGGTATCATAGCGTCGATGGCCTTGATACCGGTCTGAAGCGGCTGATTCACGGGCTGGCGGAAGATGACGCCGGGGGCTTTGCGCTCGAGAGGCAGCGATAAGAGCTTGCCTTCGATAGGACCTTTGCCATCGACGGGCTCGCCGAGAACGTTGATCACGCGGCCCAGCAGCCCTTCGCCTACGGGGATCGAGGCGATGCGGCCGGTGCGGCGCACGGTCATATTCTCAGCCACGGAGTCGACCTTGTCGAGGATAATCACACCCACGTTGCTCTCTTCGAGGTTGAGGGCCACGCCGGTCACTCCGTTTTCAAACTCGACAAGCTCATTGGCCTGCACATTGTCGAGGCCATACACGTGGGCCACGCCGTCGCCCACTTCGAGCACGGTCCCCACCTCTTCAAAGGCGAGGTTGCGATTGGCGGCGTCGAGCTGCTGCTTGAGAATGTCGGATATCTCACTTGGATTTATCATCAGTGTCAGCTTAATAGGTTTAAACGCAATTGTTTGAGTTCATTCTTGAGAGAGGCATCGAGCATCTTCGATTCCATAGTGATTGTGAAACCGCCTATGAGCTGAGGGTCGATGCGGTAGTCGTATTCGAGGGTCTTGCCGGCGGCGTAGCGCTCCACCACCTTGCGGAGCTCGCTCAGCGCCTTGTCGGTGAGCTTGGCGGCCGTGGTGATGGTCACTTGCTCGATGCCTTTCTGCTCGCGATAGATGCGGAGGAAGGCCAGGGCCATGCCGCGGGCGAGGGCCACCCGATTGTTGTCGATAATCAGCGCGAAGAATTGGCCGGCGAGCTTGTCGTCGCCTACTCCGGCGGCCGTGGTGAGCAGCTTCTGCTTCTCGGCGGCTGCCATATAGGGGTTCTCGACGGCCCGCTGCAAGCGGGGCTCGGCGGCAAAGGCGCCCTCGAGCCGCTTCATCGCCGCGTACACCTGCTCGGCCGTGCCTTGCTCGGTCGCGGCCTTATACAGCGCCTTGGCGTAGCGATTGGGTATCAAACCGTCGTTCATAGCGCGCGATTAGTTCTTATGTTCCACTTCATCGATAAGCTTATCGACGAGGCGAGCCTGGGCGTCGTCGGTCGATAGGTTGGCTCTCATCACTTTCTCGGCGATGCTGAGCGCGAAGGCGCTCACTTCGTCGCGGAATTGGAGCTCGGCCTGCTTGCGGGCTTGGTCGATGGCGAGCTGCGCCTGCTCCGTGACCTTCTTGGCCTCGGCCGCCGCGGCGCCGCGCGCTTCCTCAATCATCTGGGCTTTCAGCCGGTCGGCTTCGCGGAGTATCTCGGTCTGCTCGCGCTTGGCTTGGTCGAGTAGCTTCTGGGCCTCGGCCTGCGCGTTATCGAGATTCTCCTTGGCTTGCTGAGCGTATTCCACACCTTTGTCGATAAGGTCGGCGCGCTCTTCAAGCCCTTTGATGATGCCGGGCCAGGCATACTTGCCGAGCAGCATCACGAGGATGACTACCACGACAAACATCCAAAACACCAGACCTATTTCGGGCTTAAACAATTCCATTATTCAGGAGAGGGTTAAGTTCTTAATGCTGTGAGCTTATCAGCGCAGTCGCTATTAGAGGAAGAACGACAGGATGCACACAATCACGGCGAAGAGGGCCACACCTTCGATAAGGGCGGCAATCACAATCATGTTGCTGCGGATATCGCCTGCCGATTCGGGCTGACGCGCGATGGCTTCCATGGCCGACGAGCCGATTTTGCCGATACCGATGCCGGCGCCGATTGCTGCGAGGGCGGCTCCGATGCAGGCGCCTACTACTGTCAAGGGTTGCAATGCTGCTAAAATTGTTGATAACATAGCTGTAAAGTTTTTATTGTTATTATTTAGTTTGATTTTCTGTTGTCGTTGTTATTATAAGGTTATGCGGCCTCGGCTGCGGCGTGGTGCTCGTGCGATTCATCGGGATGGGCCATCGAGATGAACAGCGTGGAGAGCATCGTGAACACAAAGGCCTGGATGAAGCTCACCAGAAGGTCGAGCGTCACCATAAAGAGGGAGAACGCTACCGAGAACACCGTCGTCAGGCCGGTTACCGCGGCTCCGAAGGCGCCGAAGATGAAGATTAGCAGCGTGAGCACTATCACTATCATATGGCCGCCCATCATATTGGCAAACAGACGGACCGTCAAGGCGGCGGGCTTGGTAAACACGCCGAACACCTCTATCGCTTGCATAATCGGAATGGGGCATTTCAGCCAGATGGGAACATCGGGCCAGAATATCTCTTTCCAGTAGTGCTTCGACTTGGTGACGTTGGTAAGCACGAAGGTGCACAGGGCCAGCGTCAGTGTCACGGCAAGGTTGCCCGTCAGGTTGGCGCCGCCGGGGAAGATTACTATCAGTCCCAGCAGGTTCATAAAGAAGATGAGGAAGAACACCGTCAGCAGGTAGGGGGCGAAGCGCTTGGCTTGGGAGCCGAGGTTGGAGCGGATCACGTCGAAGTAGATCATCTCCACAATCACCTCCATCGAGCCACGCACGCCTCGCGGGGCCTTCATGGGGTTGCGGCGATACCAGCGGAGCACGCTCGTAGCAGCCCAGGCCACAAGCAGGGCGGCTATAATCAGCGCGGCCACATTCTTGGTGATCGACAGGTCGAGAGGGCGGTACTCGGCGCCGGTGGCGTCGGTGCCCACCACTTTGCCGTTGTTGTCGCCGCCGTGGGCTATGTGGAAGCCGTCGTAGCTGGCTCCGTGCTCTAAGCGCCGCGAGCTGAAGCAATGCCACGAGCCTTCAGCGTCGCGCACGATTACGGGCAGCGGCACGTAGGTCTCGTGCATAAACGGCACTTCCCAGCCGTAGTGGTCGCCGAGGTGCTCAAAGATGATACCCTTGGCATCGACCGCCTCGGCCTCATCGGCGCGCAGCGCCGTCGGGAAGGCAAGCGCGGTAAGCACCACGGCTATCAGCCCTATGTTATGTATCAGTTTGCGTATCATTGCGTAATATTGAGGGTTAAGCAACGAGTTCTAATAGTCAGTTGATGCTCACCGACACCACGTTATGGTCCACATCGGCAATGCCGCCGGCGATGCTGAGCGTGTGGCGGGTGCCGTCCTGCTCATACTCTACGGTGCCGGCTCTCAGAGCCGCCACGAGCGAGGCGTGGTTCTCGAGCACCGTAAACTCGCCCAATGCGCCGGGCAGCTTCACCAGCGTCACTTCACCGGTAAATTCCACCTTTGCGGCCGATATAATCTTGAGTGTCATATTGTTAGTTGTTATTGATTGGCTATCGTGGATGCTTGGCTGTTACACTTGCGAGAGTATCTTCTTGCCTTTGGCGATGGCGTCGTCGATGGTACCCACGTTGAGGAATGCCTGCTCGGGGTATTCGTCCATCTCGCCGCTGAGAATCATCTTGAAGCCGCGGATAGTCTCGCTCAGCGGAACCATCACGCCCGGGAGACCGGTAAACTGCTCGGCCACGAAGAACGGCTGCGAGAGGAAGCGCTGGGCGCGGCGCGCGCGGGCCACCACTTGCTTATCGGCGTCGCTAAGCTCGTCGATACCGAGGATTGAGATGATGTCCTGAAGCTCGTTGTACTTCTGGAGCAGCTGTATTACGGCCTGAGCGGTGTTGTAGTGGTCTTCACCCACGATGTGGGGGTCGAGGATTCGAGAGGTCGATGCCAGAGGGTCAACGGCCGGATAGATACCCAGCTCGGTAATCTTACGGCTGAGCACCGTAGTGGCGTCGAGGAAGCTGAACGTCGTGGCCGGCGCCGGGTCGGTAAGGTCGTCGGCAGGAACGTAGATGGCCTGAATCGAGGTGATGGAGCCGTTGCGGGTGGAGGTGATGCGCTCTTGCAGCTTACCCATCTCCGAGGCCAGTGTGGGCTGGTAACCTACCGCCGAGGGCATACGGCCTAAGAGGGCCGACACCTCGCTACCGGCTTGCGTGAAGCGGAAGATGTTGTCGATGAAGAGCAGAATCTCCTTGCCGCCGCCGTCCTGGTCGCGGAATTGCTCCGCTACCGTAAGGCCTGACAGGGCTACGCGCATACGTGCGCCCGGCGGCTCGTTCATCTGCCCGAACACCAGCGTGCTCTGCGACTTGCCGAGCTCTTCCATGTCCACATCGCCGATGTTCCACTCGCCTCGCTCGAGGCCTTCGCGGAATTTGTCGCCGTACTTGATTACACCGCTCTCGATCATCTCGCGCAGAAGGTCGTTGCCCTCGCGCGTGCGCTCGCCCACGCCGGTGAATACCGAGAAGCCGTTGTGGCCCTTGGCGATGTTGTTGATCATCTCCATGATAAGCACCGTCTTGCCTACACCGGCACCGCCGAAGAGACCGATCTTACCGCCCTTGGCGTAAGGCTCGATAAGGTCGATGACCTTCACGCCGGTGGTCAAAATCTCGGTGCTCGTGGTGAGGTCGGCAAACGGGGGCGCCGGCTGGTGGATGCCGCGGCGCTCCTTGCTCTCAAGGGGCTTCAGGTGGTCGATGGCTTCGCCCACCACGTTCAAGAGTCGGCCTTTTACATTGTCGCCGGTGGGCATCGAGATGGTGCCGCCGGTGTTCAATACCTTCAGGCCGCGTTGCAAGCCGTCGGTCGAGTCCATGGCCACGCAGCGCACGGTGTCTTCGCCTATGTGCTGCTCTACCTCCATAATGAGGTCGTCGCCGTTCTCGCGCTTTACCGTCAGCGCCGTGTAGATGGCGGGGATGTCGTTGCCCTCGCCCTCGAAAATCACATCGACTACCGGGCCGATTACCTGGGTTATTTTTCCGTATTTCTCGCTCATAATTGCTGAGGAATTATTTAGTGTTGATTATTTGCTCTTGAGGGGAAAGGCTTAGAAGTGGAATCCGGTCATCACCACGAGGGTCATCAGCACCAGATTGAAAAGGCCTATGGGCATCAGATACTTCCACTCGAGGGTCAGCATCTGGTCAATACGCAGGCGCGGGAACGACCACTTGAACCAGATGATGATGAACGACACGAAGAACGCCTTGCCGAGGAACCACACCACCGAGGGGATATAGTCCATCACGGCGTTGAAACCGTCCCAGCCGGGTATGTGCAGGGGCATCCAGCCGCCGAGGAACAGCAGCGAGGCGATGCCCGACACTATGAAGAGGTTCAGATACTCGGCCAGATAGAAGAAGCCGAAGTGGATACCGGAGTACTCGGTGTGGTAGCCGGCCGTGAGCTCGTGCTCGGCCTCGGGGAGGTCGAAGGGGCCGCGGTTGGTCTCGGCCGTGGCGGCTATCAGATAGATTACAAAGGCGATGCAGGCGGGCAGGTGGCCTTTGAAGATTAGCCAGCCGTCGGCCTGCGCATTCACGATTCCGCTCACGCTCATTGTGCCGGTCATCACCACCATCGTGAGCATCGCAAGCCCTATCGAGAGCTCGTAGCTGATCATCTGGGCACCGCTGCGCATTGCGCCTATGAGGGTGTACTTGCTGTTGCTGGCCCAGCCGGCGAGCAGAATGCCGAGCACGCCTATCGACGACGCGGCGGTCATAAAGAACAGCCCTACGTTGAAGTCAACAAGCTGAAGCCCGTTGCCCCACGGCAAGCACGCGAATACCAGCATCGACGCGATAATCACCAGATACGGCGCAAGCCCGAACAGGAACTTGTCGGTGCCTTTGATGGGGATAAGCTCCTTGATGAGAATCTTGAACATATCGGCAAACACCTGCAGCAATCCCCAGGGGCCTACGCGGTTAGGGCCAAGGCGGCACTGGAACCACGCGCAGAGCTTGCGCTCATAGAAGATATAGAACAGGGCCAGGAGCGCGTAAACCGCCAGCAGCGCTACGCCTATGAGCAGGCACTCCACTGTCGTCACTGCCCAGCCGGGCATCCACGACAGGAGCAGCTCGTGAAGCCATTTGGTCGCTATACTGAAATCAAACATATATCTTATTTTTCAGAGTTATCTATATATATTAATAAGGTGTAGCGTTATCGGTCGATGTCGGGGATGACAAAGTCGAGGGTGGCGCCTATGGTGATGAGGTCGGCAATGAGGTAGTTGCGGCAGCAGGTGTCCATCACGCCCACAAGGTTGAAGCAGGGGCTCTGGAAGTGCATGCGCAGCGGGTTCTTGCCGCCATCGCTCTCGATATACACGCCGAAGGTGCCTCGGCTGGCCTCCACTTGCTGATACCAGTGGCCGGCCGGCAGCTTGATTATCTTGGGCACTTTGGCGCAGATGTCGCCTTCGGGAATGTTGTCCACGAGCTGCTCGAGTATCTTCACGCTCTCCTCTATCTCCTTGAGGCGGAGATAATAGCGCATGAAGCTGTCGCCGCTGGCGTTGTCATCGACCACTTCGTTGAAGTCGAGCTCGTTGTAGATGGAGTAGGGGTGGGCTTTGCGGCAGTCGCAGTGTACGCCCGACGCGCGCCCCGACGGGCCGGTGACGGCGTAGCTGATGGCGTCCTCTTTGGTCAGAACGCCGATGCCTTTCATTCGCCCTACGGCGATGACGTTGCCGGTGTAGAGCTTGTGGTACTCCTTCAGATGCTTGGGCATCGCGGCGCAGAAGCGCTTCACGTCCTCCACGAAGTCGGGGTGCAGGTCTTTGGCCACGCCGCCTATCACGTTGTAGTGTAGCGACATACGTGCGCCGCAGGTCTTCTCGAAGATCTTGAGTATCTCCTCGCGCTCGCGGAAGCCGTAGAAGAACGCCGTGGTGGCGCCCATATCCATCGTCGTACACCCGTAGGAGAGCAGGTGGCTCGAGATGCGCATCAGCTCGTCCATCATCACGCGTATCACCTGCGCGCGCCGAGGCACCTCAATGCCGAGGGCTTTCTCTATGCACATACACAGGGCATGGCGGTTCTGATGAGCGCTCATATAGTCCATTCGGTCGGTGAAGAAGAGGGTCTGCGGATAGGTCATCCCTTCGCAGAGCTTCTCGATGCCGCGGTGGATATAGCCCGATACCACATCGACCTTCTTGATGGTCTCGCCGTCGATGGCGGTGCGGTAGCGCATCACGCCGTGGGTAGAGGGGTGCTGTGGCCCTATGTTCACCACGTAGTCATCGGGGGCGAACACTTTGCCGTCGATGCGATGAAGGGTGCCGTCGGCAGCCTCCACGATTGAGAAGGTATCGTCCTCGTGCTCTTCGTCGGTGAGACGTATGGGGTTAAGCTCGGGATTGGCGTCGTAGTCCTTGCGCAGCGGGTAGCCCACCCAGTCGTTGCGCAGAAACATTCGGCGCATATCGGGGTGGTTGATGAAGCGGATGCCGTAGAAGTCGTAGGCCTCGCGCTCCTGGAAGTTGGCCACGTGCCACACGTCGGCCACGCTGTGGAGCAGGGCGTCGTCGCGGTCGGGGCAGTCCACGCGCACCGACACCATCTCGTTGGTCTCGGAGTTGTTCAGATAGTACATGCAGCCCATCGTCTCCTTGCGATCCACACCGAAGAGGGCGGCGAGGGTGTCGAAGTGCAGCTTGTCGCGCAGCGCGAGCGCCACGGCGTGCCATTGAGCGTCGGGCACCGTCACGAGCAGTATCTCGCCTTCCTCATAGGTGGCCGTGGGGCACAGCCGGCTGATTGTTTCCTGTATTGATGTCATTGTTGGTCAGTTTTCTCTTGTTGGTGTTGTTACACGGCTTATATCGCGCCGGCCATCTCGGGATGCTGTTCGAAAAATTCGCGGCGTTTCTCCTTGCGGTTGGCTCCGCCGAAGAATTTCTCCACCTTAATCTTGCGCTGCAGCTGCATCAGAGCGTAGAACATCGCCTCGGGCCTCGGTGGGCAACCGGGCAGATACACATCCACCGGCAGTATCTTGTCCACGCCGGGAAGCACGCAGTAGCTGTTCTTGAACGGCCCGCCCGATACCGCGCAGGCGCCGCAGGCTATCACGTATTTCGGCTCGGCAAGCTGCTCGTAGAGGCGGCGTAGCACCGGTGCCATACGATGCACTATCGTGCCTTGCACCATTATATAGTCGGCCTGGCGAGGCGAGTTGCGCGCTACCTCAAACCCGAACCGGGCCATATCGTAGCGCGCGGCGCCAAGGCACATAAACTCAATGGCGCAGCAGCTCGTGCCGAAACAGAAGGGCCACAGCGAGTTGGCGCGGCCCCAGTTGATAAGGTCGTCGAGCTTGCCTACAACCACATTGGTCCCTGAGGCATTAAGCTCGGCTACCATCTGCTCGAGGGTCTCATTGTCCTTGAAATCCTCGTATTTCATACTCTTGATTTTTACTGCCATTCCAAAGCTCCTTTCCGCCATGCGTAGGCAAGGCCTAAAATTAATATTGCAAGGAACACTCCCACTGCAAGCAGCGCCTGGGTGCCGAGCTTAGCGGCAATCACTGCCCACGGGAACAGGAAGACGGTCTCTACGTCGAATATCAAAAACAGTATCGCAAACAGATAATATCCTACACGATACTGCGACATCGACTCACCGCGCGACGGAATACCGCACTCATACGGCTCCGACTTCTTCACCGAATACGACCGTGGCCCTATCCAGTAAGCTATCAATAGCGCGGCAAAGACAAGCAGCGCACCCGTCAGCAGCGCGGTCACTGTCAGCGTAGTGCTCTGCAATCCGAAAATTGATAAGTCCATAAATTATATATAAGCTTTTGTTTTGGTATCAATCGGTTAATACTCAACACGTTATGACGGCCGAGACTCGTAGCCCCGACGCGCCGCGCGTTTCGCAGTGCAAATATACAAATTCTTTTCCGTTTCTCCCCCATTTAGTAAGGTGTATTTTTCCCTTTTCGCCCGCTGCAAATTCAAATAAGAAGTGCGAAAGGGCAAGAGGTGCATCCTGGAAGTTA
>CAMHGU010000056.1 GCA_946184715.1 uncultured bacterium
AAAGCGGTGAGCCATCGAAGTGGGTGGCTCACCGCTCTTGTTGGGTCTTCGACGTGAGGACGAAAAGCGAGCTTTACGGGTCGTTGCTTCCGCGCTCTTAATTGGCCATATAGCCGCCGAGACTTTCGGACAGGCGAGGCTCGAAACGATAACCTCTGGCAAACTGCTGTAAGAACTGCAACGTGGACTTCTTAGGCCCCATATTTTTAGCTTTGCTCTGACTTTTCTCCACCGTCTGCGCTGAAGTAAAGGTTTTTTGCATAGGCAGACCGATTTAGAAATTCATTATACGCTTAATTCGCTTTTATAACGCAACTTATTCGCCTATTATTACATCAATCGGTCACTTTTTTTGAAAAATTTTCGGCCAAACTATTGCCATATTAGAAAAAGTGACTAACTTTGCGAAGCTGAACCAAAAGGGCACAAACAGCTAATTGCCTGACACTCAGCGCTTTGATAACTTATTTGACTAACTATTAAAACCCGACTTGCCTATCGAAACAGCTTTACTCCGTAATAACTAACTGATAGTAAAGTGAAAAAGAATCTTGCAGCCATGACCGACGAACAGTTGGTGGCTATGTATGCAAAAGGTGTGAATGAAGCGTTTGATGCACTGCTCTGCAGGCATAAGACGCGCATTTATTCGTATATATTCAGTGTAGTCAAAGACAACGACATCGCCGACGACATCTTCCAGGACACCTTTGTGAAGGCCATAATGACCATTCGCCAGAATCGCTACAGCGAGTCGGGCAAATTCGGCGCCTGGATTTCGCGCATTGCCCACAATCTCATCATCGACCACTACCGCCAAGAGAAATCGGAGAACCTGCAATCGAGCGACGCGGGCGAGATCGACATTCTCAACCGCAAGGAGCTATGCGACGTCACCATCGAGGACGAGCTGGTCACTTCGCAGATACACACCGACGTGCGGCGCCTTATCCGCGCCTTGCCCAAGCTACAGCGCGAGGTGCTCATCATGCGCTACTATCGCAATATGAGCTTCAAGGAGATAGCCGACGTGACGGGCGTGAGCATCAACACGGCTCTGGGCCGCATGCGCTACGCCATCCTCAATATGCGCCGCATCGCCGATAAGCACAACATCGTGCTCACCCTCTGATACACTTTACCCTTCTCTACGACATAAAGCGGGCGCGCCTCTCGATGGCGCGCCCGCTTATCTTTTGGCTCATAGACCGCGGCGATTACTTAATCAGGTCGGCAAAGGTGTCGGTGCCGAAGTAGGTCGATTGGCCTATGATGGTGTAGGAAGTGGAAGCCTCGTCGCTGCCGGCCTTGATGTCGAGGCGGAACAGCTTGGCGCCGGTGCCTTCATAGGCGGCATCCTCGAAGCGGGCCACTTGAAGCTCTATCATTGCCGGGATATTGACATCGCGGGCTAAGCGGTCGAACATCGTGGTGCCTGTCACCACGTCAATCTCCTTGTCGCCGTCGTTGGAGCGAACGGAGCTTTCGGTCACGCTCAGGGTGCCGCAAGCGAGCACCTTGCCGGTCTTGGTTTGGAGCAGGAGGATACGCAGACCGTTGGTAGCGCTATTCTCCACCACCACGGCTACACTCATATCCACGGTGCGCAGCTCGGCTTCGGTGGCGAGCTTCTCGTCGCCGTTGACGCTGAACGAAGAGCTCATAGCCGAGACCCAGCCCTTGGCGGCGTCGGCGCTAATTTCTTGAGGCGACGGGTTGCCGGTGTCGAACGTCTTCGACAGCACCTCTTTCATATCGAAGTTCTGCGCCGAAGCAGTGAAGGCAGCTGCCACTGCCACGATGATTGCGAGTATCGATTTCGCTGATTTCATTGTCGTATTTCAGTTAGAGTTAATATTGTTGACGTATTGCAGCGGCAAAGTAACGAAAAAAATCGCAATCACTGCCGCATTTTGATAATCTTTAACTACTTTGCGAGGTGCTTGGCCTCGTTCCAGAGGGCGTCCATCTCGTCGAGGGTCATCTCGCGCAGGTGCCGGCCTTGGGCCTTGGCCTGCTGCTCCACATAGTTGAAGCGCTTGATAAACTTGCGATTGGTGCGCTCGAGGGCGGTATCGGGGTGTACCTTATATAGGCGGGCGGCATTGACGATGCTGAAGAGGAGGTCGCCCATCTCGGCCTCGATGCCGTCGGCATTTCCGGCGGCAATCTCCTGCTCCACCTCGGCAATCTCCTCCTTGACCTTTGCCCACACCTGAGCCGGCTCTTCCCAGTCGAAGCCTATATTGGCAGCCTTCTCCTGGATGCGGAAGGCCTTGATCAGCGACGGGAGCGCCTCGGGCACACCGGCGAGCACTGAGCGGTTGCCGCCCTTCTCGCGCAGCTTAATCTCCTCCCAGCGGTTGAGCACCTGGTCAACGCTCTCGGCCTTCTCGTTGCCGAAGATGTGAGGGTGGCGGAAAATCAGCTTCTGCCTGAGCGCCTCGGTAACGTCGGCAATGTCGAAACGGCCCTGCTCATCGGCAATCTTGGCGTAAAACACCACGTGAAGCAGCACGTCGCCCAGCTCCTTCTCGATGGCGGTGGCATCGTCGGCCTGCAAGGCGTCGCACAGCTCATACACCTCCTCGATAGTGTTGGGACGCAGGCTGTCGTTGGTCTGCACCGAGTCCCACGGGCACTTGAGTCGCAGCTCATCGAGCACATCGAGCAGCTGCCCGAACGATTCTTTCTTCTTCTCTATGCTATTGTTGCTCATCAGTAATGACGATTATCGTGAATTTTGACTGCAAAGTTAGCAAAAAGATTAATACCCTGCTCACCCGAAGCGCCTCGCCAATCACCGTGGCTATTGCTTTGTGGCTGAAAAATGCTTAACTTTGCGGGATAAACTTTCGCGTGATGATAGAGCAGATAGTAACCGACCAAGAGCTGCGGGCGTTTGCCACCTTCTTCGATGGCAAGCGCGACATAGTGCTGACGTGCCATATGTCGCCCGACGGTGACGCCTTGGGGTCGTGCCTGGGGCTTGCCGCCGTGCTACGTCAGCGGGGCAAGCGCGTCAACATCGTCACGCCCGATATGCCTCCGGCCACGCTGAGCATCCTGCCTGGCTACGCCGGCATCGCCATCGCCACGCAGAAGCCGGAGCGCGCCAATGTGCTTCTGCGCCACGCCGACGGCATCGTGGCTCTCGACTTCAACGAGCCGCACCGCATCGACCGTTTGGCCAACGCCTACACTCGCGCCAAGAGCCCCAAGCTCAACATCGACCACCACCTCGGCGACTGTCGCTTAGCCGATATCACTATACGCTATCCCGGTATGTCGTCGACGTGTGAGCTGCTATTCCGCTTGCTCTACCACGCCGGGTGGTACGACGACATCACGCCTGAAGCCGCCACGTGCATCTATTGCGGAATGATGACCGATACCGGCAACTTCTCCTACAACAGCAACCGCCCCGACCTCTACGCCATCGTGTATCACCTGATGCTCAAAGGCATCGACAAGGATGCCATCTACGACCACGTGCTCAACGCCGCCACCGAGAGCAGCCTGCGCATCAAAGGCTACGCCTTGGCCGACAAGATGACCCTCTACCCCGACTGCCAAGCCGCCCTGCTGGTGCTCACCTCCGACGAGCTCAAAGCCCGCGGCTTCCGCAAAGGCGACACCGAAGGGTTGGTGAATATGCCGCTCCGCATCCCCGGCATACGCTGGAGCACCTTCGTAAGGCAAGACCCCGAATATATTAAGGTGTCGATGCGCTCCACCGGCGACTTCGCCGTCAACGGCCTCTGCCAAGAGTACTTCAACGGCGGCGGGCACCTCAACGCCGCCGGCGGCGAGGCCCGCGGCTCCTCGCTCGATGAGGTCATCGCCACCTACCTCTCAATCCTCGACAAGATACGCAACGACGAATCAAACCGTACAACCGAAATATGAAACTCAACCGACTTTTCCCCATTGCCCTGCTCACGCTGGTGGCCGCCGTGGCCACAATCGCCAGCTCGTGCAACAACACCAAGAGCTACGCCGAATACCTCACCGAGGAGCGCAAAGCTACCAATGAATTTCTCGCCAACCAGCGCGTGGTGAAAGAGATACCCGCCGACGGCAACTTCGAGACCGGCGAGGACGCTCCCTTCTACCGAATGACCGAATACGGCGACGTGTATATGCAAGTGCTCAACCCCGGCACACCTGAGAACAAAGCTATCGACGGGCAGAAGGTCTATTTCCGCTTCCTTCGAATGAACCTCATCAAGTGGACCAAGACCGGCTCGGCCACCACTGTGGAGGGCAACTCGTCCGACCTCGGCACGCCGGCCTACTTCCACTTCAACATCTTCACCCTTGAGTCGTCGATACAGTGGGGCCAAGGCCTGCAGATACCCCTGAAATACCTCGGCCTCGACTGCGAGGTGAACCTCGTGATCAAGTCGCAATACGGGCCGGCCGCCGAGATCTCGGCCGTGCAGCCCTACCTTTATATGAACGTACGCTACTTCAAGAGCCAAATCTAAACACCTTATAGAATAATGTCATTAATCAAATCAATATCGGGCATCCGCGGCACTATAGGCGGGCCCGCCGGCGACGGGCTGTCGCCTCTCGACATAGTGAAATTCGTATCGGCCTATGCCACCTTCATAGGCAAGAATGCCGACCCGGGCACTTCGCGACGCATCGTCGTGGGGCGCGACGCGCGGCTCTCAGGCCCAATGGTGGAGAAGCTCGTGGTGGGCACCCTCACCGGAATGGGCTTCGACGTGGTCAACATAGGTATGGCCACCACCCCCACCACCGAGCTTGCCGTCACCGGCGAGCGCGCTGCCGGCGGCATCATCATCACCGCCTCCCACAACCCTCTGCAGTGGAACGCCCTCAAGCTCCTCAACGCCGACGGCGAATTTCTCAACGACGCCCAGGGCAAAGAGGTGCTCGCCATAGCCGAAAGCTGCGACTTCAACTACGCCGAGGTGACCGCTCTCGGCCACGAGTACCGCAACGACACCTGGGCACGCCGCCACATCGACGCCGTACTCGCCCTCGACCTCGTCGATGCCAAGGCCATCGCCGCGGCCGATTTCACCGTGGCTGTCGATGCCGTCAACTCCATAGGCGGCGTCGTAATCCCGCAGCTGCTCAAGGCCCTCGGCGTGAAAAATGTCATCGAGCTTTATTGCGAGCCCACCGGCCACTTCGGCCACACGCCTGAGCCGATTCCCGAGAACCTCACCGGCATTGCCTCGCTGATGGCAGAGGGCAAGGCCGACGTGGGTTTCGTGGTTGACCCCGACGTGGACCGCCTCGCTATCATTATGGAGGACGGCCGCTTCTTCGTAGAGGAGTACACCCTCGTGGCCGTGGCCGACTACGTGCTGAGCCACACCCCCGGCTCTACGGTATCGAACCTCTCGTCGTCGCGCGCGCTGCGCGATGTCACCCGCAGCCACGGCTGCAGCTACACGGCAGCCGCCGTGGGCGAAGTCAATGTGGTCACCGAGATGAAGCGCACCGGGGCCGTGATAGGCGGCGAAGGCAACGGCGGCGTAATCTATCCCGCCCTCCACTACGGCCGCGACGCCCTCGTGGGCGTGGCTCTCTTCCTCACTCTTTTGGCCAAGAGCGGCAAAAAGGTGAGCCAGCTCAAAGCCACCTACCCGCAGTACGAAATCGCCAAGACCAAGCTCGCCCTCACCCCCGACATCGACGTCGATGCCGTGCTCGAAGCCGTCAAGAAACGCTACGCCAGTGAGCAGATTACCGACATCGACGGCGTGAAAATCGACTTTGCCGATTCCTGGGTGCATCTGCGCAAGAGCAACACCGAGCCCATCATTCGCATCTACGCCGAGGCAGCTACGCAGGCCCAAGCCGAGCAGCTCGCCGAGAGCGTGCGCCAAGTGGTGAATTCGCTCGCATAGCGGCATCGCTCGGTGCGCGCAGGTAAAGTATCGCGACCGCTCAGAACGGCCCGAAAGCCCCGTAGCTCGCAAAATCTGCTACTTTATACCAAAAATTTGCACCGATTGTGTTTTATAACATATAAAAAAGTGTGTCAGATTGCGAAATTTGAAGTAATTTTGCATCGACAACAACAAATAAGTGAATCATAGGTTAGGAATCCGGAGGCTCGAGAGAGTATTCGGATTTCAATTTTTATGCCACGGGGTGCTCCCACGGCTTTGATGTTAGCGACTTTTGTGCTACCTTTGACGCAAAGACCAACCTATGCTTACGACTATGAAGAAAACTTTACTTATTATGCTGCTGTCCATCGTGGCTACGATGACCGCTACCGCCCAGTCGCTCACCGCCAAAGACTGGGGCGCCGAGACCGAAGGCTACAAAGGCGCTTCGATATCGATAGTGACCAGCTTCGAGACCGACGGCACATGCACTATGCTGATGTTTCTCGACCAGACCATCGAGCGCGGCGAGGTGATGATGGCAATGGTGGCCCCCGGCACCTACACCTTCGACGGGCACAACCTGCGCCTGAAAATCGACACCAAGAAGGCCGACTTCTACGACGACATCGATATGAAGGCCTCCAATAAGAACCTGTCCAACAAGATGAACCACGTGATGAAGCAAGAGATTGAGAAGGCTGTGCCGGGCCTCAAGCAGCGGTTCCTCGGCATCGTTGATGACTATAGCAACCTCACCGTGACCAAGCTGACGCGCGACAAGATGGTGACCACCATCGGCACCTTCGCCGGCTACGACAAGGGCACCCTCCGCTCGCTCTTGACCGACTGACGCCCGCGCTATTTCAGGATAATTTCGGGCCTCGGGCGCTTTTATCGGCGCTCCGAGTGCTTGAATCCCGATAATTCTGTGTAACTTTGCGGCGCGAAAGCGCACCGGCCCTTGTAGTTCAATGGATAGAACAAGTCTCTCCTAAAGATTAGATCCGAGTTCGATTCTCGGCAGGGGTACAACGGGAAGCGGCAGTGGTCGAGAGTGACCGCTGCCGCTTGTATTTTGCGCCGAAGGGGGCGTGAGGAGCGGGGCTACCGCTTCTTGGGCCTTACTTGCATTTTCATATAGGTGATCTCATCGGCTTTGACGGTGACTTCGTGCTCGAGGGTCTTATAGCCCGGGGCTTCGATGCGAATGATGTAGCGGCCGGGCTTGACGTCGAAGAATGCGAAGAAGCCGTTGTACTCGTCGTCGGTGTGCTTCACCACGCGGGCCTTGCCGTGGCGGTCGCAGAGGGTGACGGTGGCGCCGTTGATAGGCAGCCAGCGGTCGAAGCTCCCGGGCACGAACTTGAAGAGCTTATTGTCGATAGTATCGGTAGCGCTCTTGACGAGGCCTGCGATGTGGCCCAGCTTATCCTTCTCGCCGCTGAAGTAGTCGCGAATGGCACGATAGCAGCGCAAGCCCTCAAGACGGCAATAGTCGCGGTTGAGAAGGCGATGGCGCTCAGGGTGATAGGTGTGGAAACTGCTCTCCACGAGGAATCCCGGGGCGCTATGCTTGAGCACGGCGAGATAACCCTTATAGCCGAGGGCCGAAGCCTTGGCCTTCTCGGGCTTGACGCCGTACCAGGTAAGGTCGCCGGTCACATAGTGCTTTCCGGCGATGGTATCGGTCCATACGGTAAGCGGGTTGTCGTGGAGATACACCGTGGCCAGCTCGGCCCGCGCCTGACTGCCTTTGCTGTACTCGGCACCATACTCGCCGCGATAGAAGATGCATTGATAATTGGTGAGCTTACCCTCGGTGGCGGCATTGCTATGGAGCGAGATGAAGTAATCGGGCTTCAGCTTCTCCACGTGCTCTGCAATCTTGGCGAGGGTGACGAGCTGCGGCTGGCCGTCGGCATCGCTGTAGGTCTCGGTGCGGTCGTTGGGCGTGCGCTTTGGGTCGCCGTCGGCCACATATCCGTTCTTGGTGCGCGACATAGTCACCTTGGCACCGGCATCGCGCAGGCGCTGCGCCAGTTCCAGCGACTTCCAGAGGCTGGCGCTGGTCTCGAAGAAGCCGGTGGTGTCGCCGGCGGCGTGGTTGATGGTGGCCAGCGGGCGGTCGTTGATAGTCCAGCCGCCGTGGCCAGGGTTCACATAGATATGTTTCCCTTTTAGGCCGTCGCGCGCGGCGAGCGACAGCGCCATCGCCAGCATCAACGCCGCGATAGCCCCTACCCTACGTATCTTATTCATCATCATCGCTGAGCGTTTCGGTCCATTTCTTCACCTGCACGAAGTGCTTGCCGTCGAAGCGATACTCGGAATGTTCCACCTCGGCGGCCGAGGCGCGCGCCTCGCCGGTGACGAGCTTTCGCGCGGCATCGACTTGAGGGTTAGGGATTTCGTCGAACGACTTCTCCTCCACGTAGCGGTGCTCGGTGTCGTTCCAGAGGAAGCAGGCGTAGTAGAGCAGTCCCTGAGCACCATAGGAGCCGAGCGACACGAGAATGTCGGGCTTGCCGTCGAAGTTGGCATCGGCGAGGAGAGGCTCGCCGGCATAGTCGGGGGTCGTCACCCAGTCGTGGCACTGCGTGGAGAGCGTCTGCACGGGATTGCCCGAGGCGTCTTTCAAGATGAGCTTCACCACATCGCCCTGAGCCGACACCTCGCGGTGCCAGCTGAGGCCGTTGCTGAGGGTGCCGTCGCCGGTGAAGGCGATATCGGCATCGGGTTGGGAATCTTCGGGAGCCGTAGCCACACTGTCGGTTGCCACGCGCGAAGTGTCGGCGCCGCCGGCAGCTTCAGTAGCCTTACCGCCGCAGCCCGCCAGCAAGCCGGCCGCCGCGATAGCGATTATCATATAAGTCGTTTTCATATCGGATAAGGTAGTTTTTTCTCACCACAAAATTAATCAATCCGCGCGAATTATCCCATAATTTGCCTGTTCAATCATTTTGTCGTAACTTAGCGGCTATGAAAGCAGAACGACAACCCACCGTGTTTACGGCGAAGATGAAGCTCGCCGATGTGATAACCGCCGACCGCCGCGTGCTATCGGTTCTTGCGCGCTTAGGCATCAGCCTGGGCTTCGGCGACGCCTCGGTCGACGATGTGTGCCGGGAGCGCGGCCTGTCGGCTCGGCTGTTGCTGACCATCATCAACACCGCCGCACCCGGCGGCTACCGCCCTGACGTGACAGCCCTCACCGGGCCCGACATCAAGCGCGTGGCCGATTATCTGGCCGCGTCGCACCGCTATTTCCGCCAGGTGATGCTTGCCGAGTTGCACGCCAACATTCACCGCCTGCTGGCCACCTGCGACGAGCGCTCGGCCGCCGTTCTCAACAAGTTCTACGACGACTACGAGAGCGAGGTCAACGCCCACTTCGACTTCGAGGAGGAGCAGGTGTTCCCCTATGTGAAGAAGCTCGCCGAAGGCCACCGTTGCGACCGTGCCTACGACGACAGCCAATTTGCCGAAAACCACGACAACATATCGGACGCTCTGGCCGACCTCCGCAATATCCTGCTGAAGTATCTGCCCGACACCGGAGCCGAGCTGCTGCGCATCGAAGTCATCAACCGCATTTTCGACATCGGCGAGGAGCTGCGCCGCCACACCGTAGTTGAGAACGCTATCCTTATCCCATGGGTGAAACGTAATGAAGCGTCGAAATGAGTCCAACCAAGAAAATCAGAGTAATCGCAATAGAGCCGAGTGAGATAGTAGCGGCCGGCATCGTCCACATCTTAGGCAATGCGTCGGGCTTTGCTCTGCCCTCACATCTGCCCGATGCCACGCTGCTCTCGCGGGCGCGCGCCGAAGTCTACGACGTGGTGCTGCTCGACCCGGCTGCGGTGGCCGCGCATCAGCGGAGCAACGTGAGGCGCGCCCTCGACCTTGAGCCGTCGATGCCTATCGTGGGGCTACTCACCGATGCCGCTATGATGGCCGACACCTCGCAATACGATGCGACGGTGACGCTGAGCGACGATGCCGACGTCCTCATCGACCGCATTCGCTCGGCCGTGGCGCAGGAGCGCAAAGAGCCCAAAGGCAACGGCAGCCGCCTCTCCTCGCGCGAATGTGACATCCTCAAGGCCGTAGCCCTGGGTCATACCAATAAGGAGATTGCCGACGAGCTGCACCTCTCGGTCAACACCGTCGTCACCCACCGGCGCAACATCTCCCACAAGCTCGGCATCAACACCATCCCGGGCTTGACGGCCTACGCCATCATCAACAAAATCATCGATATCGACAGCCTGTGACACTGCCGGCCTACGGCGTCAGTTGCCGGCGCTAAGGCTTTTAATCCGCTGAAATTCGGCCTTGGCGGCGGCCATCTTCTCGCAGAATTCCGCATTGCCGTGCAAGGCGATAAATGTGGCCATAGCCGCGAGCCGGCTGGCCTCTACATCGCTTTGATAGTGATACCCGGCAATCACACGGCCCTGCGCGAATGTCACGGCGCGGGCGAAAATGTCGGCCGTGGCTTCGGGGTTGATTTCCGACAGGACAAACGCCACTATCCAGCCACGCGTGGAGTGGCCCGACGGATAAGAAAAGTCGGTGCGCTCCTCCTCTTCCTTCTCCGGCACCAGCGAAGGCTCGTTAAACTGCACATATGGCCGCGGGCGGCGGAAATGGTTCTTCGCCGTCCTATTCACCTGGTGGGCATCGGTGACGGAGCGGCTCATCACCTCGTAGATGGCGGGAGTGGTCTCTGGGGTAACATTCAGCCCGAACTGCTCGGCAAACACTTCACAAAGGTTGTACCACGAGCCGTGATAGGCATCATAGTAGGCAAGGGCGCCGGCCTCGGTGTCGCGCACGCTCTTTCCCCATTGATACTGGGTCCAATCGTTGAAAAACAGACGGTCGGACGGAGCCGGCGGCTCGGGCAGGAACTTCAGCGGGTCAGGTTGGGTTTCCGGGGTCATAAAGCGAGGCGGCACGGCCGAAGCCACCACCCAGGCCAGCAGCAATGCCAGCGCGCAGGTCGCAAATCGTCTCATTCGGTTCATAGTATCTTTTGATGTAGGTTAATAGTCAGCTCAACGGTTGGCCACGGCCTCGGTGATGCGGCGCAGCGCTTCGGCGAGAACGGGGCGCGGGGTGGCTACGAGCAGACGCACGAAGCCGGTGCCTTGCGTGCCGTATGTGGCGCCGTCGCTGACGCCCACACGGGCCTGACGCACAAACAGATGCATCAGCCGCGCCTGCTCCAGCCCGAGCTTGCGGCAGTCGAGCCACAGCAGGAAGCT
>CAMHGU010000057.1 GCA_946184715.1 uncultured bacterium
GTAGCTTCGGTGTGGCGTGCAACCTATGCCTCCCACATTGCGTGGTAGGCAACGTGGGGAAACTGCGGCGACAGGGAACATCTTCGCTCCTTAGAGTCAGTAGTGTGCAGGAGTTGTGATAAGCATATTTGAGTGTGATTTTGTAATCAATTAGAGGCGAGGCTTTGACGATATGAGATTTTTTGCTAACTTTACCGATGTTTCCGTGAAGGGAACTTTGATACTGTGAAGAAACAATTAAAATCTATAGCTATGAAACGAACCTTTACTGTTGCGGCGCTGATGGTGGCTGCCGCTACTCTTACCTCTGCATTCTGTCAACGCTCCGATGTGCTCTTGCGCGAGGGGTGGAAGTTTACCCGCGGCGATGCCGCCAAGTCGGAGATTGTCACTGTGCCTCACGACTGGGCTATCTACGGCCCGTTCGACCGCAACAACGACCTTCAGGTGGTGCAGATAGTGCAGAACAACGAGACTGAAGCCACGGTGAAGACCGGGCGCACCGGCGGCCTGCCCTATGAGGGCGAAGGCACCTACGAGCGCACCATCAAAGTCGCTAACCCGAAGGAGAAGACCTCGCTGCTGGTGATCGACGGCGCGATGGCCGATGCCCACGTGCTGCTCAACGGCCGCGAAGTGGCGCAGTGGCCCTATGGCTACAACTCCTTTGTGGTTGACATCACCGATGCCGCAGTGGAGGGCGATAACCTCTTGACGATAAAGCTCAACAACCTCCCGCGCTCCTCGCGCTGGTACTCGGGCGCCGGCCTGTACCGCAACGTGCACCTGGTGACCACCGGCAAGGCGCATATCCCCGAATGGGGCACCCAGGTGACCACGCCCTACGTAGGCCGCGACTACGGCACCGTGAAGATGCTCGTGAAAGTCAACGGTGTGCCCGATGGCGAGAACGTAACGCTCAAATCACGCATCATCGACCTTGCCGACGGTAATATCGTGGCCGTCGATGAGACGGAGCGACTGATGATACCCGAAATCAAGGCCTTAGAGCAGAACTTTACCGTAGCGGCGCCTCGGCTCTGGACGCCCGAGCACCCCAACCGCTACCGCATCGTCACCGACTTATATTATAAAGGAATAAAGACCGACAGCTACACCACCCCGCTCGGTTTCCGCACCATCGAGGTGAGAACCGGCAAGGGCTTCTTCCTCAATGGCGAGCGCCGGCAGTTTAAGGGTGTGTGCAACCACCACGACCTTGGCCCGCTCGGAGCCGCAATCAACGTGGAGGCACTGCGTCATCAGCTCGAGATGCTCAAGGATATGGGCTGCGACGCTATCCGCACCTCCCACAATATGCCCGCGCCGGAGCTCGTGGCGCTCTGCGACTCGATGGGCTTTATGATGATGCTTGAATCGTTCGACGAGTGGGACGTGGCTAAGTGCGAAAACGGCTACCACCGCGTATTCGACCAGTGGGCCGAGCGCGACATCACCAACCTCGTGGAGCATTACCGCAACAACCCGTCGGTGGTGATGTGGAGCATCGGCAATGAGATACCCTCCCAGTGGATGCCCGAAGGACGGCCCGTAGCCAAGATGCTGCAAGACCTCTGCCACCGCCTCGACCCCACCCGCCCCGTCACTTGCGGTATGGACCAGATCGATGCCGTGACCAATAACGGCTTTGCCTCCATTCTCGATATTCCAGGTTTCAACTATCGCGCCCACCGCTACCACGACGTATTCGACAAGCTACCGCAGAAGGTGCTGCTCGGCAGCGAGACGGCCTCGACGGTGTCGTCGCGCGGCGTGTATAAGTTCCCGATGGAGCAGCGCAAAGACGCCAACTACGACGACCACCAGTCGTCGGCCTACGACGTAGAGGCCTGCAACTGGTCTAATCTGCCCGAAGAGGACTTTGCCAATGCCGACGATAATGAGTGGGAGATGGGCCAATTCGTGTGGACCGGCTTCGACTACCTCGGCGAGCCGTGGCCCTATGAGCACGACGGCTGGCCCAACCACAGCTCGATGTTCGGCATCATCGACTTAGCCTCGATTCCCAAGGATCGCTACTACCTCTATCGCAGCGTGTGGAACACCGAGTCGCCCACCCTCCACGTACTGCCCCACTGGAATTGGAAAGGCCGCGAAGGCGAGGTGACTCCCGTGATGGTATACACCAGTTATCCCAAGGCCGAGCTGTTTGTCAACGGCAAGAGCTGTGGCATTCGCGAGAAGAACAACTCCTCGCTTCTCACCCGCTATCGCCTTATATGGGACGACGTGAAATATCAGCCCGGCGAGATTCGCGTTGTGGCCTATGATGCCCAAGGCAACGCGGCAGCCGAGCAGACCATCAAGACCTCCGGCAAGCCTTACGCCCTCAAGCTCACCCCACACAAGAACACCCTCAAAGCCGATGGCGACGACCTCGCCTATGTGACTGTGACAGTGGTGGATAAAGACGGCAACCCCGTGCCCGACGCTACCCACGAAGTAAACTTCGACGTGAAAGGCGCCGGCCGCTTCCGTGCCACCGCCAATGGCGACCCCACCTGCCTCTACATTTTCCATAAGCCCGTGATGCCCCTCTTCAGCGGCGCGGCTACAGCCATAGTACAGAGCGGCAAGCAAGCCGGCACCGTGACCCTCACGGCCAAAGCCAAAGGCCTCAAAGCCGCCACCCTCACCCTCACCGTGAAGTGACTTTCTACCACGGAGATATCTTCTACTGATTATATAGTTATGTAGTAACGATAAGTAGCGACCGATGAACCGGATTCTTACAATTCTCGCAATCGCGGCAGCGGCAGTGACGACAGCCTCGGCGCTCGAGGTGACGCTGCCGGCGGCCGGCACGCTCAAGGAGTACATCACGCCCGAGCAGCAGGAGACGGTGACGGAGCTGTGGTGAGCTGGCTCAAAACCGCCTCCGGCTGGAAAACGATATAACTACAATCAACGTAATTCATAAACCTTTAAAAGCAATCAAATGAAAGAAAGAATCGAACAGAAATTCCGTGAAATCTTTGGGGCCGAGCCTATTATGTACGCTTCGGCCGGACGCATCAACCTTATCGGCGAGCACACCGACTACAACGGTGGCTTCGTATTCCCCGGCGCTGTAGATAAGTGCATTATGGTGGCTATCCGCCCCAACGGTACCGACACCGTACACGTGTACTCGCTCGACCTCGACAAGCGCGCCGACTTCGGTCTTCGCGAGGAAGACGCTCCGAAGGATCAGTGGGCACGCTACGTCTTCGGCGTGTGCCGTGAGACCATCAAGCGCGGTGGCAAGGTGGAAGGCTTCGACGCTGTATTTGCCGGAAATGTGCCTCTTGGCGCAGGTATGTCGTCGTCGGCTGCCCTTGAGTCGGCATTCGCTTATGCCCTCAACGACCTCTTCAACGACAATCGCATCGAGAAATTCGAGCTGGCACGCATCGGTCAGGACACCGAGCACAACTATTGCGGCGTGAACTGCGGCATTATGGACCAGTTCGCCTCGGTATTCGGCAAAGAAGGTTGCTTGATGCGCCTCGACTGCCGCAGCGGCGAGTACCAGTACTACCCCTTCAAGCCGGTAGGCTATCGTCTGGTACTTCTCGATTCGCAAGTGAAGCACGAGCTGGTAGGGTCGCCCTACAATCGCCGTCGTCAATCGTGCGAATATGTGGCACAGACACTCGGCATTGAGACCCTTCGCGACGCCACTATGGACGACCTCAACCGCATCGAGGACAAGATCAGCGAAGAGGACTATCGACGCGCGCGCTACGTCATCGGTGAGAAAGACCGCGTGCTCGCCGTGTGCGACGCCCTCGAGCGTGGCGACTACGAGACCGTAGGCCGCTGCATGTACGAGACCCACGATGGTCTGTCGAAGGACTATGAAGTGAGCTGCGAAGAGCTCGACTTCCTCAACGACATCGCTCGCGAAAACGGCGTCACCGGCTCGCGCATAATGGGTGGCGGTTTCGGCGGCTGCACCATCAACCTCGTTAAGAACGAGATCTACGACAAGTTCATCGCCGACGCCAAGGCTAAATTTGCCGAGAAGTATGGCCACGAACCGCGCGTTATCGACGTTGTTATTTCTGATGGCGCTCGTCGCCTCGATTGACCCCTCGGCTATGGCAACGACAATCAAACTGGAGCGTGAGGTAGAAGGCATCCGCCAGTATCGCCTCACCAATGAGCGCGGAGCCAATGTGCTGGTGTCGTCGCTCGGCGCGGGCATAGTGGAAATCAACGTGCCCGACCGCGATGGTATCCTTGCCGACGTGGTAATAGGCTATGCCGACCCTCGCCACTACCTGGCCGACGGGCCTTGCGCCGGCAAGGTGCCCGGCCGCTATGCCAACCGCATCGCCGCCGGCAAGCTCACCGTCAATGGCGTTACCCATCAGCTTGCCATCAACAACGGCCCCAACCACCTGCACGGCGGTCCTACCGGTTTCCAAAATCACAACTGGGACAGCGCTATCGAAGATGACAAGGTGGTGTTTACGCTCGTAAGCCCCGATGGCGATGAGAACTATCCCGGTGAGCTCAAAGTGCGTGTCGCCTACTCCTGGGACGATGAATGCCGGCTCGACATCAACCTCGATGCCGACACCGATGCGCCCACGGCCGTCAACCTTACCAACCACACCTATTTCAACCTCGCGGGAGAGAACTCCGGCACGGTGCTCAATCAGCGGCTCAAGCTTTACTGTTCGCGCTGGCTACCCACCGACGACACTCTCATTCCTACGGGCGAGATAGCCTCGGTGGAAGGCACGCCGATGGACTTTATCGTGGCTAAACCCATAGGTCAAGATATCAAGGCCGACTTCCCCGCCCTGCGCTACGGCAAAGGCTACGACAACTGCTGGCTTATCGACGGCTGGAAAGAAGGCAAGCTCTGCCCCGCAGCCCAGCTCATTGATGACGAATCAGGCCGCTGCCTGCTCATCAGCACCACCCAGCCAGCCGCGCAGGTTTACACCGGCAACTGGCTCGAGGGCGCTCCCCGCTCGGTAAGCGGTGGTGAATACCACGACTACGACGCTGTGGCTATTGAGTGCCAAGGATGCCCCGACGCACCCAACCACACCAATTTCCCGCGCCAGACTCTCTTCCCCGATGAGCATTATCATCGCTTGATTCGCTTCGCCTTCTCCACGAAGTAAAGTCACTCTCAATAATCAATTAGGGCTGCCGCCTCTATCGCCGGCAGCCCTAATTTTTTGTCGCATATATATCGAGCATATCACGGAAAATAAGTAAATTTGCATATTACACTTAGAATCTGACATCATCCTATGGCAAACGTAACCAAACAGATGGCGCTTACCTATCACGAAGAAGGGAAGCCCGGAAAGATTGAGACCAACCCTACGAAACCGTATCAGTCGCAACACGACCTCTCGCTCGCCTACTCTCCCGGCGTGGCCTATCCGTGTCTGGAGATTCAGGAGAATCGGCAAGACTCCTACCGCTACACCAACAAGGGTAATCTCGTGGCCGTGGTGAGCAACGGCACCGCCGTGCTCGGCCTCGGCGACATCGGCGCTGAAGCCGGCAAGCCCGTGATGGAGGGCAAAGCCTTGCTGTTCAAGATCTTTGCGGGTCTCGACTGCTTCGACATCGAAGTCAACGAGAAAGACCCGAAGAAATTCATCGAGATAGTCAAGGCCATCGCCCCCACCTTCGGCGGCATCAACCTTGAGGATATCAAAGCCCCCGAGTGCTTCGAGATTGAGACCGAGCTGAAGAAGCAATGCGACATTCCCGTAATGCACGACGACCAGCACGGCACCGCCATCATCTCAGCCGCCGGCCTGCTCAACGCTCTTGAGATTCAGGGCAAAAAGATAGAAGAGGTTAAGCTCGTGGTCAATGGCGCCGGCGCGGCCGCAATCTCTTGCACACGGCTGTATATGGCGCTGGGCGTGAAGCGCGAGAATATCGTGATGTGCGACAGCAAGGGCGTAATCAGCACCCGTCGCAGTAACCTCAACGCCCAGAAGTTGGAGTTTGCCACCGAGCGCCCCGTTGACACCTTGGCTGAAGCTATGAAGGGAGCCGATGTATTCCTCGGCCTGTCGGTTAAGGATGTGGTGACCGCTGAGATGGTGCAGTCGATGGCGGAGCGCCCCATAGTGTTTGCCCTCGCCAACCCTGATCCGGAGATAGCCTACGACAAAGCCATCGCCTCGCGCGACGACCTCATCTTTGCCACCGGCCGTTCCGACTACCCCAACCAAATCAACAACGTACTCGGCTTCCCCTACATATTCCGCGGTGCCCTCGACTGCGGCGCCACCGCTATTAACGAGGAGATGAAGCTCGCCGCGGTTCACGCCATCGCCGACCTGGCCAAGCAGCCGGTGCCCGGCGTGGTCAACTCGGCCTACAATATGAACGATATGGGCTTCGGACGTCAGTACATACTTCCCAAGGCTCTCGACCCGCGCCTGATTTACCACGTGGCTCCGGCAGTGGCCAAGGCCGCGATGGAATCAGGAGTGGCGCGCCGGCCTATCGAGAATTGGGAAGAGTACCGAGCATTCCTCGGGCGCGTGATGGGCTACGACAATAAGCTTATGCGCCGCCTTACCGAAGAAGCCAAGCGCAATCCCAAGCGTGTGGTATTTGCCGAAGCCAACACCGACAATATGCTCAAGGCTGCTATGGCTGCTCGCTCCAACGGCATCTGCATTCCGATTCTCTTAGGCAATGCCGAGATGATTGCCCGCCGAGCCAAGAAGCTTCGCCTTGACCTCACCGGCGTGGAAATCGTGAATATGCGCCACGACGATGAGAACGAGCGCCGCAAGCGCTATGCCCACCACCTCTTCGAGAAGCGCCAGCGTGAAGGCCTTACCTACGGCGAGGCCAAGTCGAAGATGTTCGACCCCAACTACTTCGGAATGATGATGGTGGAGATGGGCGACGCCGATGCCTTTATCACCGGCACCCACTCCGGCGCCCACACCGTCACCAATACCGCCCGCGAGGTAATCGGCATCCGCGAGACCTACAATCACTTTGCCACAATGCATATCCTCAACAGCCGACAGGGCACCTACTTCCTTGCCGACACGATGATCAATCAGGACGACGACTGCGATGAGGATACCCTCGTGGATATCGCGCGCCTCGCGCGCCACGCCACGGCCTACTTCGGCAACGACCCCGTGATGGCTATGATCTCCTATAGCAACTTCGGTGCCAATCAGGATAAGGCGGCAGGCAAGGTGCATCGCGCTGTGGAGAAGCTGCATAAGATGTACCCCGACCTGGCTATCGACGGCGAGATGCAGATGAACTACGCCATCAATCGCGAGCTGCGTGATAAGCTCTACCCCTTCAGCCGCATCGCAGGCAAGGACGTCAACACCCTCGTATTCCCCAACCTCAGCGCTGCCAATACGGCCTATCGTATGATGCTTGAGATGGGTGTGGGCGAAGTGATAGGCCCGGTGCAGTTAGGCTTGAACAAGCCGGTGCACTTCATCAGCATCAATGCCAAGGTGCGCGAGATTCTCAATCTCACCACGATTGCAGTCATCGATGCGCAAGTGTTTGAGCATCACGGCACTAATATCGACCAGGAGACGCTTACCGAGATACGCGACAAGTACGTGGCCGACTAATCGCACTGCGGCTCGTCGCAGTGAGCGTCGGGTGTCTCCACCTCAATAGTGGAGTGCGTAATGCCGAGGTGACTCAGCCGATGCTTCAGCTGATGCTTCACATCCTCCATTTCGTCCAGCGACTCCAGCACCACATGGGCAGTAAGCGCATTTTCGGTAGTGCTTATTGCCCATACGTGTAAGTGATGCGCTTCGCGCACCCGTGAATCGGCTTCGATAGCGGTTTTCACCTCGCTGAGCGAGATCCCTTCAGGTATGCCGTCGAGCGAGAGGCGCAAGCTGTGGGCGAGAAGCGACCACGTGCCGGCCAGTATCACCGCTGCTATAATAAGGCTTACGATAGGGTCGATAATCGTCCAGCCCGTAGCCGAGATGATTATGCCCGATACCACTACCCCTACCGACACCAGAGTGTCGGCGGCCATGTGGAGGAACGCCCCGCGGATATTGAGGTCGTTCTGCTGCCGGCGCATCAGCAATAGCGCCGTAGCTCCATTGACAACGATGCCGATGCCGGCGGTGATGCTCACTATAGCACCGTCAACCGCAACCGGCTCCATCAACTTGTGAATACTCTCAATGACAATACCGCCCACAGCCACCAGCAAAATGATAGCGTTGACCAGCGATATGAGAATCGTTGACTTGCGGTAGCCGTAGGTCATACGCTCTGTGGGGTGAGCCTGCGCGAGCTTGATAGCAACCGCTACCAGCACGAGCGTGAACACATCGCTGAGGTTGTGGCCCGCATCGGAGAGCAACGAGAGCGAATTTCCCACGAAGCCCATTACGGCCTCGACGACCACAAAGAGGAGGTTGGCGACAATCGAGAGCGTCAATATTATGCCCACCGAGCCATCAGCTTCGGCGGGAACCACGTGATGATGATGGTGATGATGATGATGTTCCATAATGTATTGTATTAATTTCTGCGCCAAAATTACACCTTTTCTATTGCAACTCAGTTGCAAAGTTGGCCGTGCGGCCGAAATTTGCTAATTTCGCAATATGGAAACACCCGGTTACGACATCAATGAAGATTTTCTGGCATTTGTGGCCGAGCATAGCGACGACGACATTCGCAAACTCTGGCTTCAGCATTGGGACCGAAATCGGCGCCCCGAATTGACGCAGATAGAGGCCGTGCAGAAGGCACGCAATAAGATACCCACCTTCGCGCGCAAGAGCCACTTTCTCTTCCCTAATGTCGTTGTGGCCGAGCAATGCACTAATGAATGGGTAGCGCAGTTCCACGCCTCGCTCTTCGACGGAGCGCGCCGAGTGCTTGACCTCACTGCCGGGCTGGCTATCGACAGCTACTATATAGGCCGTAAGGCCGATGAGGTGGTGGCCCTTGAGATTGACGAAACCACCGCGCTTGTCGATGCCATCAATATGACTACTCTCGGAGCCGACAATGTAAGGGTGTATTGCGCTGAAGCAATCGAATGGCTCACGCGGCACAGCGATGAGCGGTTTGATGCCGTATATGCCGACCCGGCGCGGCGCGGCGATGCCTGCCGCCGTGTGTATGCCCTCGATGAATGCTCTCCGGCCCTGAGCAAGGTGCTGCCGCTACTGCGTGGCCGCGCTCAGTATATAATCGTAAAAGCCTCGCCGATGCTCGATGTGGCCTATGTTGTGAATAACATTGAGAACGTAAGCCATATTTGGGCAGTGAGCTTCCGCGGCGAATGTAAAGAGATACTCTTCCGCATTGAGTTGACCGACACGCCTATAGATGATGTTGTAATTTCGGCCGTCGGCATCGGAACCGAAGGCGTAGAGTGGAGCATCGATTACAAATGGAGTGAACGAGCGGCCCACAATGACTGCGGCAATGTGGCTGAAGGCGACCTTCTCTACGTGCCCGATGCTGCTATCGTGAAAGCCGGAGCCTGCGCGGCACTGCTTCACCGCTATCCGGCACTTCGTCAGCTCCACCCTGCTAGCCTACTCTTCTCATTAAAGCCTGAAACCGAGCGCCCCGTGGAGGGACGGTTGTTTACCATAGATATGGTCTTTACTGTGAAGGAGGCTGAGCGATGGGGGCGAACCCGGAAGCAAGCCAATGTGGCGGTACGCAATTTTCCGCTTACGGCAGCGCAGCTGCGCGCCAAGCTCAAGGTGACCGATGGGGGCGACACTTACGCTGTAGGGTGCCGCGTGGCCGATGGCTCGCTGCGAGTCATCATCGGGCACAAACCGGCAATGTGACGATTGTCAATGCTTGAACATGCGATCCATAGCGCGCTTGTCCTCGCGCTCTTTGATCGACTGGCGCTTGTCGTACTGCTTCTTGCCTCGCGCTAAGGCGATCACCAGCTTCGCGAGCCCTCGCTCGTTGATGTACAGGCGCGTGGGCACGATGGTGAATCCCGCCTCCTTGTCGCTGCGCGCGAGCCGCTGTATCTCTTTGCGATTGAGAAGCAGCTTACGGTCGCGACGCGCCACGTGGTTATTGTAAGAGCCGAACTCATACTCAGCCACATACATATTCTTGACCCATACCTCGCCGTTCTCAATAAGGCAATAGGTGTCGGCCAAGCTCGCTTTCCCTGCTCTGATCGACTTGATTTCAGTGCCGGTAAGGACTATGCCGGCAGTGAAAGTTTCGACCAACTCGTAATCGAAAGTGGCTCGTTTATTCTTGATATTTATCCTATTGGCATTCATCTTGATTTACAACAGAAAAGCCGAGAGCAGAACCTTGAGAGCGTAGAATGGCAGAAGCACAGCGAGCGAGGCTTTAACCGTGGCGACCAAATCGCCTGTGGCAAGCTCGCCATCGATATAAGTCACCCCTTGGCTCAGGGAAAACACAAGGTAGAAGGGGGCGAAATTGAAGATGATGCTGTACCACGGCAAGAATGTGGACAGAAGCACGAAACCGCCGAGCACCACATAGCTGTAGATTGCCACGCCGTGGAGCTTGTCGGTGCCGCCTTGGGCCTTAGCCGGCGTGGGGAAAAACAGCGTCAGCAGATATGCGCTCAGCATATAGCCGAAGAACACTACCGTGACGTTGACAATGGCGCGACGCAAGCAGTCGGCCACCGTAGCCGTGTCGTCGTAAAACAGATGCACAAACGAAGCTATCGCTATCACGGCTATAAGCGGATAGAGCAATCGCTGAAGCAGCGACTGCCTCGGCTGAGGATTCTTCCCTATCTCTTCCCAGGCCATTGCCGGCGAAGCAATCAAAAGCGATATGTTCTTTAAGTGGCTCATCTCTATTTTCGGACTGCAAATTTACACAAATTTGCGCAATATTCAGCCCCTCCCTGCGCAAATATTCATCGCAACCGCTACCGCACCCCTCGGCCGTGGATCTCCACGGACTAATAGGACTAAAGGAGATGGATGAGCCATCGACGAGCGGATAATTTTATCGCTGATTGCGCTGATTTAGATGGGGCATCTGCGTTATCAGCGTAATCTGCGAGAGATAATTTCTCGCTGATTACGCAGATTGCGCTGATTTT
>CAMHGU010000058.1 GCA_946184715.1 uncultured bacterium
TGGCCTATGCGGGTGTCGTCGTTGACGTCCTGGCAGTAAGTCCAGCGGTAGCCGTCGATGGTAAGGGCTACGGGCCGGGTGGTGGTGGCGCTGGCGCCGCTGCCGAGACGGCTCAGGGCGGTCTGCATCACATCAGTTTGGAAGTCGATGGCCGGGCCTGTAAACCAAATCTTGACGCCTATGGTCTTAGGCTTCTGGTAAAAGTCGAAGTTGCCGCCGCTGGAGAACTTGTTGCGTCCGGCCACCTGCAGCTCCACATATATAGTGCCATTCATTGAAGTGCCGCGCTTGGCGATGACGATGCCGTTGGGGGCGTGCATAATGTCGGACGAGGAGAGGCCGCACTTGCCGCCTATTTCGCCAATGCAGTCGTCGTAGAGGATACCGCCCACCTGCCCGCCGCCGAAGATGCGCACAATCTCATCGGCCGCGTGGTCGATATATTCGGCAATAGCCGCGGCGCTGCCGCCATCGTCGTATCCGCTTTCAGGCTCGGAGGTGGCAGGGCCGGCGCTGTCGCTCGGGATGGGGATAGCGTCGCCGCCGTTATAGTCACGGCCGTAGGAGCCGCGGTTGTCGGTAGAGAGGCCGGCGATGGTGCCACTGTCGCTGTCATTGTCGCTGCCGCCATCGTTCATACCGATAGCCACCAGCACGCCTACCCCTACGAGAAGCACCAAAGCCGCCACGATGCCGATAATGAGCGGCGCCTTCGACTTCTTGGGCTGCGGCATTATATATGGCGGTTGCGACACCGGCTGCTGATACTGCGGCTGCTGGGGATACTGCGGCTGCGGCTGATACGGTGGCTGCGAGATGGGCTGCTGCTGATACTGCGGCTCAGGCTGCTGATACTGCTGCGGAGGAGCTTGCATAGGGGTAGCCTGAGCGCCATTAAGATTGAGCAGCGCGACAAATTGCTTTATCGACTGAGGACGGTCGGCGCGGCGCGGCTGCATCGCCAATCGGATAGCGTTGGCAATGTCGGGGGCGATGCCGTAGGGCAGCTGCGGCAGAGGCTCATTGATGAGCTGCGACGCCTCAGGGGGCACCTGTCCGGTGACCATATAGTAGAGGGTGGCGCCCAGCGAATAGATGTCGCTCTCGGGCGAGAAGCGGTCGATACCGCCTTGATACTGCTCTATCGGAGCATATCCGGCGCTGACGCCGGTAGGGGTGGCCGACGTCTGGTTGCCGCCGCCATCGTAGTGCTTGGAGATGCCGAAGTCGATAAGCACAGCCAGGCCATCGGCATCGAACATAATATTGCCGGGCTTGACATCGAGGTGGCACGTGTTCTTGCTATGGAGAAGGCCGAGCGCTGAGGCTACCTGCAGGGTTACGCGGCGCGCGGTGTCGGAGTCGAGCGGTCCTTGCGATTTAACCCGCTGGGCGAGGGAGCCGCCCGGGAGGAGTTTCATCACGTAGTATTCGGTGTCGTTCTGCTCGAAGATGTCGGTCACGTTGACAATGTTGGTGAAGTCGATTGAGGCCAAGGTCTGCGCCTCCTTGTCGAACTTCTGTCGATACTCGGCAAACATCTGCTTCGCGCCTGCGGCATCGCAGGCCACTGAGCCGTCGGGGCGGCGCGTGCAATAGTCGGCAAGGAACAGCTCCTTGATGCACACCTGCTTGCCGAGGCGCTCGTGGGTGGCCAGATAGGTAATCCCGAAGCCGCCGGCTCCGAGAGTCTTGTCGATGCGATACGCTCCGTTGAGTATCGTTCCGATAGGCAGTGAATTGTCCATAGCGAAGTATATTGATAATAATGGTTACTCAAAGAGATGCCTGAGCCGGCGGAAGAAGCGCTTCTTGTCGGCCTCGGTAGGCTTGATATTCTGCGAGTCGCGGAGCGATTCGAAGGCTTTGCGCTCCTGGTCGTTGAGGCGCTCGGGGATATATACCATCACGTTGACGAGCATATCGCCGTTGCCGTAGCTATTGAGCGAGGGGAGGCCCTTGCCACGCATGCGGAGCACCTTACCGGGCTGGGTGCCCGGCTCTATGGTGAGGCGGGCGCGGCCATCTACGGTGGGCACTTCGACTTTGCCGCCGAACACGGCCGTGGGGATATCGATCATCAGGTTGTAGATGAGGTCGTTCTCGTCGCGCTGGAGCTCGGGGTCTTTCTCCTCTTCAATGACGATAAGGAGGTCGCCGGGGACACCGCCGAAGCGAGCGGCGTTGCCCTTGCCGCTCGAGGAGAGAATCTGACCGTCGGCCACGCCGGCGGGGATATTGATAGTCACCACATCGTCTTTATGTGTCACGCCTTCGCCGGAGCAGTGGGGGCAATTCTCGGTGATTACCTTACCACGGCCGCCGCAAGCGGGGCATACCGACTGCTGCTGCATCTGCCCGAACATCGTATTCTGGACGGTGACTATCCTACCGGTGCCGTGGCAATGCTGGCAGGTGGAGAAGGCGGTACCGTCCTTGGCGCCGGTGCCGTGGCAATGGTCGCAGGCCACCAAGCGAGGTATTTTCAGCTTCTTCTCCACGCCGTGGGCCACGTCCTTGAGGGTGACGCGCACGCGCACGCGGATGTCGGAGCCGCGGCTCTGGCGCGTGCCACCACCACGGCGACCTCGGCCGCCGAACGGGATACCGAACTCCTCAAAGAGCGAGCCGAACTGCGAGAAGATATCGTCCATCGACATACCGCCGCCGCTGTAGCCGCCGCCGAAGCCGCCGCCCATATTGCCCATATTGTGCCCGAACTGGTCGTAGCGGGCACGCTTATCCTTGTCGCTAAGCACATCGTAGGCCTCAGCCGCCTCTTTGAATTTCTCCTCGGCCTCTTTGTCGCCGGGGTTGCGGTCGGGGTGATACTTCATCGCAAGCTTGCGATAAGCTTTCTTAATCTCATCATCGGTGGCCGTCTTAGCCACACCGAGCACTTCGTAATAGTCGCGTTTGGTTGCCATATCGTCACCTTATATTATTTTCCTACGACCACCTTGGCGTGGCGGAGCACTTTGTCGTTAATCATATAACCTTTCTGCACGGTGTCGATGATGCAACCGCGCAGCTTCTCATCATCGGCCGGGAAGGTGGTCACAGCCTCGTGGAGCTCGGTGTCGAAAGCCTCGCCCACGGGCGTGGCTATCTCCTTCACCCCGTTCTGCTCCAGATATTTCACAAACTTGTTGTAAATCAAGTTGGTACCCTCCTTCACGGCAGCCACATCGTCGGCCTTGTCGATAGCCTCGAGAGCACGCTCAAAGTCGTCGATGATGGGAAGCAACAGCTTCATCGCGTTCTCGCCGCCGTTGCGGAGCAGTTCGGCCTTATCCTTGACGGTGCGCTTGCGGAAGTTGTCGAATTCGGCCATCAGGTACAGATAATCGTTCTTCTGCTTTGCCAGCTCAGCTTCGAGCTGCGCAATGCGCTCCTCTGGCGAAGGCTCTGCCTCTTCGGCTTCCACCTCTTCGGCATCTACCTCCTCGGCTTGCTCGGCGGCGTCGTCAAGCTCATTGCTCGTGTTATCGGGCATGGCAGGTTCTTCCTGCTTGTTGTGTAACTTGTCGTTCTCTTTCATATTGTGTTTCTTTTTTCTTCCAAATACATTCATAACCGCCCATAGTGCAAAAAGCGCGCCAAACTCACGATTTTGCGGTTACAAAGTCAAAACGAAGGCATTTTCGTAGCTCTTAGCGGCCAAATTCGCGCGCTCAGCATCGGCGAAGATACCGAAAACCGACGAGCCGCTGCCCGACATCGCGGCGTAAAGGGCGCCGGCATCGAGCATTGCCGCCTTGACATCGGCAATTACGGGAAACTTGGCGAAAACCGACGCTTCGAAGTCGTTGACCAGCCGCCCTTGCCACTGCTCCACGGGCAGTGCAACGGCGTCGGCCACGGAGAGCTCCGGCACGTGAGGCACCACTGCGGCGTAGGCGTCGCGAGTGGACACATACACGTCGGGCTTCACCAGCAGCAACGCATAGCCGGCGAGCGACACCTCGATAGGCGTCAGCTCGTAGCCGATGCCCACAGCGCGCATAGGCCTGTTGGCCACGAAGAAAGCGCAGTCGGCGCCGAGCGTGGCAGCCCGCGTCATAAGGTCGGCGTCGGTCAGCGGCAGCCGGTACATATCGCGGAGCATCACGAGCACAAACGCGGCATCGGCCGAGCCACCGCCCAGGCCGGCTCCGTCGGGGATAGCTTTATGAAGGTAGATATCGACAGGCGGCAACCCGCACTCGGCCTGCAGCAGCCTATAGGCGCGCATCGCCAGGTTCTTCTCGGCCGGGCAATCGATAGCGTTGCCGCTCACGTGGAGCGACGCATCGGCGCCGGCGCTCTCCACTATCTCCAGCGCGTCGCGCACGGGGATGGGATAGAACACGGTGTCGATGTCGTGGTATCCGTCGGGCCGACGATTGAGGATGCTCAGCCCGAGATTAATCTTAGCATTTGGAAATCGTAACATACGCCTGCGAATTTACACATTTTCAGCCACACTCCCAACCCTACGCCCAAAAAGAGACCGCCCGGCGGACTTAATGAGAGTCCTCGGGGCGGTCGATGTATCTCTAAAGAAGCTGGGCTTTGCCTTACTTGGCGTCTTTCTTGAAAACGCGACGCTCTTTGATGCGGGCTTTCTTGCCGGTGAGGCCACGGAGATAATAGAGCTTGGCGCGGCGCACGCGACCGTACTTATTAATCTCGATACCATCGATGAAAGGAGAATCCATCGGGAAGATACGCTCTACACCAATGCCGTCGCTAATCTTGCGGACGGTGAAACGCTTCTTGGCGCCGTCGCCGCTGATGCGTATTACCACGCCGCGATACTGCTGCACGCGCTCTTTGTTACCTTCTTTGATGCGATAAGCCACGGTGATGGTATCGCCAGGCCCGAATTTGGGGAGTTCCTTGCCCGAAGCAAAAGCTTCTTCTGCAATCTTGATTAAGTCCATTTCTTTGAGTATTAAAATGTTAGTATTGCGCAATATAGCAAGCTCCTACGTCTTGCCAGAGATTACGAAAAGCGGCACAAAGTTACTACATTTTCCCGAGCTGTGCAACACCTTCATCACTTTTTAGCTTAGGGGATGTGGATTAGCTTGTGGGTTTGGAGGGAGAGGCGCCATCGCGGGTCGGCTTTGACGGCCTCGACGGTAGCTGCCGTGGCGGCGGCATCGGCGGCGGCATCGCCCGAGGCGCAGGGCTGCAGGTAGTAGTGGCGCGCGCTGAAGCGCTGAAAATACGGGGCGAGCGGCTGGCCGGTATATACCACTTTGAGCTCATCGACATTGCTCAGCACCGGCACGGCACTGCCATCAGTGATAAAGTCGTCTTTGGGGGAGAGCGTCACCCAGTCGATGCCGGGCGGCAAGGGTCGAGTGCCGTTGGTCTCGACAGCCACGGCAGCGTCGGGGAAGGCATCGTGAAGCGAAGCGATAAAAGCGTCGTCGAGCTGAAGCGCCGGTTCGCCGCCGGTGAGCACTATGAGCGGCACCGGCGGCAGAGCGGCGATAGCTTCCACTATCTCGGCATCGGTCATCGGGGTGCCGCGGCGATGGTCGGTGTCGCAGAAAGGGCAGCTGAGGTTGCACCCGGCGAAGCGCACAAACACGGCGGCGACACCGGCATTGCGCCCCTCGCCCTGCAGCGAGTGGAATATCTCGTTAATCCTCTTCATACCAGGCCAGATTCCCTTCGCTCTCCTGCACATCGGCACGGTAGCACTCCGGTATGGTGTCCACTATCCAGCGCGCCATATTCTCGGCCGTTGGGTTGAAGGGCAGCACGTTGTTGATGCAGGTGTGGTCTATCTTGTCCTGTATCAGCTCTTTGATTGTAGTGAAATCGCACACCATACCATCGTGGTTAAGCTCTCGGGCGCGGCAGTACACGTGGATAATCCAGTTGTGGCCGTGAAGCTCGGAGCATTTGCTGTCATAGCTGAGTTTGAGGTAATGGGAGGCTGAGATTTCGAGACGTTTGCGAATGTAGTACATTTATAATCAAGGTGTTAATTATTCTTCGTAGATAGTGGGGTCGGGCACACCGGCTTGGGCGAAGGCCTCGCGGCGCTCCACGCAGGTGCCGCAGCGGCCGCAGTGCTTCTCGCCGCCGCGATAGCAGGAGTAGGTGTCGGCAAAATCGACGCCCACCTCGGCGCCACGGCGCGCGATATCAATCTTGGTGATACCGGTGTAAGGGGCGAAAAGCTCCACACCCTCATAAGTGCCGGCCTGCATTGCTCGGCCGAAAGCATCGACAAACTCCGGTCGGCAGTCGGGGTAGATGGCGTGGTCGCCGCCATGATTGGCGAGCATCACGCGCTTGAGGCCGTTGCTCTCGGCGAGGCCGCAGGCGATGGCCAGCATAATGCCGTTGCGGAATGGCACCACGGTCGATTTCATATTCTCGTCGGCGTAGTGGCCTTCGGGGATAGCATCGGGAGTCTCGAGAAGCGAGCTTTTGAAATACTTGCCCATAAAGTCGAGCGGAATCACCACGTGTGGGATGCCGAGCTTGGAGCAGCTGCGGCGGGCGCACTCAATCTCGCGGGCGGCTTGAAGGGCGCCGTAGTTGAAGGTGACGGCCATAGCTATGCGGTCGCGGTACTCGTAGAGCATCGTGGTGCTGTCCATACCGCCCGAGAGTACTAATATCGTATCTTTTTCTTTCATCATTTCAGGAGGCTATCGTTGATAAAGTTGGCTAAGGTGCGCTGCTCGGCCATCGCCTTGTGGTCATCGTCGGCCCAGTTGGCAAAGGGGTAGATGGCGATGCCGCCACGCGGGCGGAACACGCCTCTGACCTCGATGTAGCGCGGCTGCAGCAGCTTGCAGAGGTCTTTCATTATAATATTGACGCAATCCTCGTGGAAGTCGCCGTGGTTGCGGAAGGAGAAGAGATAGAGCTTTAGGCTTTTGCTCTCCACCATCAGCTCGCGGGGGATATAGCTGATGATGATGCGACCGAAGTCGGGCTGCCCGGTCTTGGGGCAAAGCGTGGTAAACTCCGGGCAATCGAAGGTGACCAGATACTCGTTGTCCTGATGCTTGTTGATGAAAGTCTCAAGCAGCGAGGGGTCGTAGTCGTAGGTGTAGCGGGTGCCCTGGTTGCCCAGGAGGGTTACGCCTTGAAGTTCGTCGTCGGTTCTTGACATATATATAGATAATGAGTATTAGTTGTATTTGTCGCCGTAGGCGGCTTTGAGGTCGTGGGTAAAGTGCTTGAGGTGCTGCTCTTCGCTCTTAGGGCAGATGAGGAGCACGTCGTCGGTATCGGCCACGATATAGTCGTCGAGGCCCACAGCCATCACGAGCTTATGGTCTTTACACATCACCATATTGCGGTGGCTATTGTAGAAGCGGGTGTCGCAGTTGCGGCCGACGTTGAGGTCGTCGTCGGCTTTGGGGGAGTTCTCGTAGAGGGAACCCCAGGTGCCGAGGTCGCTCCAGCCTATATCCACTGATTGCACATAAACGTTCTTAGCCTTCTCCATCACGGCATAGTCGATAGATATAGCCTGGCACTCAGGGAAGTAGCGGTTGATAAACTCCATCTCGCGGTCGGTGCCGTAGAATTCGCGGCCCTGGTCGAGGACACCGGTCACCTCGGGGGCGTAGGTTGCGAGAGCGTCGCCGATTGACTTGACACTCCAGAAGAAGATGCCCGAGTTCCACACGAACTCGCCCGAGGCGAGGAAAATCTTGGCCAGCTCCAGGTCGGGCTTCTCGGTGAATGTCTTCACGGCCGAGAAGTCGGCATCGATGGCGTTACCTTTCTGGATATATCCGTAGCCGGTCTCGGGGCGGGAGGGCTTGATACCGAGGGTGAGGAGCGCGTCGTGGGTCTCCACGAAGTCGAAGCTGCGCTCCACACTTCGGCGGAAAGCGTCTTCGAGGGTGATGAGATGGTCGGAGGGCGACACCATCACCGAGGCGTCGGGGTTGATGGCGCGGATATGGTTGATAGCCCAGGCAATGCAGGGCGCGGTATTGCGGCGCGCCGGCTCAAGGAGCAGGTGGCTGGGCGCCACGAAGGGCAGCTGCTCGCGTATCAGCGCCTCATAGGCCTTATTGGCCACGATAACCACATTCTGCTCCGGCACCACGCCGCGCAAGCGATCGAAGGTCATCTGGAGCAGCGAACGCCCGGTGCCCATAAAGTCGATAAACTGCTTGGGATACTGCTCGCGGCTGTAAGGCCAGAAACGGCTGCCGATACCGCCGCACATTATGACACAATAGCGATTCTCATTCATAGCTATAATGATTATATGTTATCAGATTGTTACTCCCATCTCGCTGAGGTATTCGCGGGTTTGCTCTATCAAGTGACCGTGGCCCACGGCGTAGGGGTCGTAGGTGAGCGGGCGCACGAAGTGGTTGGTGACCACGTTGCCCGAGGTCTTGAGCAGCAGGGCCTTGAGGGCGGGCTTAGCGCCGATGCGCGCCGAGCGGATAAAGGGACGGAAGGCGATGTTGGCGATGGGGTCGTACCAGCGGTCCATCGTTATCATCTTGGAATTGACCACACCCGGGTCGACACAGTTGATACGGATTTCAGGATAGAGCTTGGCGAGGAAGAGCGAGAAGTGGGCGAGCGCGTTCTTGGAGCGGCCGTAGGTGCCGAGCTGCGAGAAGTTGTCGGGGCGCTCGTCGATTTCGATATTGGCCACGCGGTGAAGCTTGCGGGTAAGCGACGTGGTGAAGATGATATGCCCCTCTTTGACGATAAGCGGGCGGAGCAGCGCGGTGAGCATCAGCGTGCCGATATAGTTGACGGCGAAGGTCATCTCGCGGCCATCAGGGGTGGTGGTGTATTTGCGCATCATCACTCCGGCATTGTTGATCAGGGCGCGCACGGTGAATCCGTCGTCGGCCATCAGCGTGGCAAATTGGCGTATCGACTCGGGGTTGGCGAGGTCGAGGCGGCGGGCGTAGATGCTGTCGTTGCCGGTGGCGGCGATGATGCCGCGCCGCAGCTCGTTGGCCTTAATGATGTCGCGGCAGGCGAGCACCACGGGTTTCTTGGTCAGGGCCAAAGCTTTGGCTATCTCCTGCCCTATGGCGCCGGTGGCGCCGGTAATTACAAATGCGTCGGTATAGCTTGTCTTCATAGCTTAGAAGTTTTCGGTTTGTCGAGTGAAATATGTTTAGCCCACATAATAAACCAGGTGGGCAATATCGCGATGGTAAAGATAGAGATACGATTGAGCAGACCGTTGATATACTGCTTACGCTTGCGGAACAAGCGCTTGAGGGCGCCTTTAACGAATCGCTGCGGGGTGGCGAGTACGCCGAGGGTGACCCCGAGCTTGCGGAGGCTGGGCTTGAGGCCGAAGAGCGTGGTGGAGATGCCTCCGGGGCAGCAGGTGAGCACGGCTACGCCTTTATCCTTCAGCTCATAGTGCAAGGCGCGGCCGAACACACGGATATAGGCCTTGGTGGCGCTGTACATAGCAATTCCGGGCATCGGCATCCAGCAACTCATCGACGACATATTGAGGATGTAGCCGCGGCCGCGCTCGGTCATCTGCGCGGCGAAGATGCGGCACAGATGGGTGACACAGCGCATGTGGAGGTTGATGTAGAGGTCGAGACGCTCGGCGGTGAGGTCGGCCACTTGCTTGAAGTCGAACACCCCGGAGTTGTTGACCAGCACCTCCACCACAATATCGCGCTCGCGGCAGTATTGCTCCACACGGTCGGCCGCGTCGAGCGTCGATAGGTCGATATTCATTATCAGGCAGGTGAGCTGCGGGTAAGCCTCGGTGAAATAGCGCTGTCGCTCGGCCAGCAGCTCAGGCTGGTTGCTTACGAGCAGCAGGTTATAGCCGCGGGCGGCCAGCTGATTGGCAAATTCGGCGCCGATGCCGGAGCTTCCGCCGGTGATGAGAGCTACGTTATCGAGCATGGCGTTCCTCCTTTCGACGGTTATTCTCAAGCTCGCGCACGATGGCCTTTGGGAGGTCGGGCACGTGCTTATGGCAGCGCATATCGATGGTGTACATACGCCCTATGCAGTAGTTGGTGTGGTCGCAGCCGCAACGCTCCTCGCCATCGCGCATTCGGTTGACGAAGTCGGGCTCGTTGATGAGAGCGCGTGCCATCTGCACCAGCTCAAAGCCGCTGTTGAGCACCTTGTCGATGCCCGAGCGCGACACGCATCCGCCCACGTAGATGAGCGGCATCTTCAGCGCCTCGCGGAATCGGAGCGAGTCCTCAAGGAAATACAGCTCGCGGAAGGGCACCGTGGGGATTACGAAGCGCCCGCCCATCTTCACACTGTACTTGAGCCACCAGGTGTCCATATAATGGGTCAAAGTGGTGATAGGCATAGCGCCGCGCATCACGTACATCGGGGCTTTGCTGACGAAGCCGCCCGAGAGCACCAGGGCATCGGGGCCGAGCTGCTCCAGCTCGCGCGCCACGGTGATGCAGTCGTCAAGCTCAAGGCCGCCTTTGAAGCCGTCGCGGGTGTTGGTCTTCACCACCACGGCAATCTGGCCATCGACGGCGCGCATCACCTCTTCCATCACCATTCGCATAAAGCGCATACGATTATCGAGCGAGCCGCCGTACTCGTCGCGCCGGTGATTGGTGTAAGGCGAGAGGAACTGGCTGATGAGGTAGCCGTGGCCGGCGTGAATCTCCACGCAGTCGAAACCGGTGTCGATTGCCAGGCGCACCGCCGTGCCGAAGTCGGTCACTATCTGGCGTATCTCCGGGTCGGTGAGCTTATGCACGAAGGTGGGCGAATAGAGGTTGAAGCCGCCCGAAGCCCCCACGGGCAGGGTGCCGCATATCTTCTTATGCGACATATTGCCGCAATGTCCGAGCTGCACCGACACCTTGGCGCCCTCGGCGTGGATAGCGTCGGTGAGGTCGCGAAGCCCCTCGGCTATGGCCGGCCGCATCCACAGCTGCCGCGGAAACGACAAGCCGCTCTGCGACACCGCCGCATAGGCCACCGTGGTCATCCCCACCCCGCCGCGCGCCACGCTCACGTGGTAATCCTTAAGCTGCGCCGACGGCGAATTGTTGAGAGCCATGCCCTCAAAGGCCGCCGAGCGCACCGTGCGGTTGCG
>CAMHGU010000059.1 GCA_946184715.1 uncultured bacterium
GAGGTGACGCCGTCGAAGCGGAAGCCGTCGAAGTGGAACTCTTCGAGCCAGTATTTGCAGTTGGAGAGCAGGAAGTGGAGCACCTCGTTCTTGCCGTAGTCGAAGCAGAGCGAGTCCCAAGCCGGGTGCTCGCGGCGGTCGCCGGAGTAGAAGTAAAGGTCGTAGGATCCATCGAAGCGTCCCAGACCTTCCACCTCGTTCTTGACGGCGTGAGAGTGAACGATATCCATAATCACGGCGATGCCGAGGCGATGAGCGTCGTCGATAAGGTGCTTCAGCTCATCGGGGGTGCCGAAGCGGCTCGAGGGGGCGAAGAAGCTCGACACGTGGTAGCCGAACGACCCGTAGTAGGGGTGCTCTTGAATGGCCATTATCTGGATGGCGTTGTAGCCATCGGCGGCCACGCGCGGCAGCACGTTGGTGCGAAACTCCTCGTAGGTGCCCACGCGCTCGGCGTTCTGCGCCATTCCTATATGGCACTCGTAGATAAGCAGCGGCGAGGTGTTGGGCCTGAAAGTTTTCTTCTTGAACTCGTAGGGAGCATCGGGTGCCCACACCTGAGCCGAGAATATCTTGGTGACATCGTCCTGCACCACCCTATTGGCATAGGCGGGAATGCGCTCGCCCTGGCCGCCGTTCCAGTGCATCGAGAGCTTGAACAGATCCTCGTGGTGCATCGCCTTAGCCGGCAATTTGGCTTCCCACACACCATTGTCGAGGCGCTTGAGGGCATACTCCTCGCGCTCCTGCCAGTCGTTGAAGGTGCCTATGAGATAGATGGCGGTGGCGTTTGGCGCCCATTCGCGGAAGACCCACGAGCCGCGCTTGCCATTGCGGTGTAGTCCGAAATATTGGTGAGCATTGGCGAAATCGACCAGCGACTGCTTGCCGCCGCCGGTAAGCTCGTCGAGCTTGCGCAGCACATCGCCGTGCCGGCCTTCGATAATCCACGCGTAAGGCTCAAGCCACGGGTCGTTCTTTACGATAGGAAGTTTCTTTGCCATAGTATTTCAGAGTTTTAAGGTTATTCATGTAGTCTATTCACAAAGATAGCATAAAGTTGTCACAAAGATAGCAAAATAATCGGCAAAACGCGCTGAGGGAGTTCGCTTTTCATTGCTTGGGGCGCAGGTTGGCTGATTGGTAGTAGGCTTGGGCGCGGCGGAGGAGGTCGGGGCGCGGGGTGGCGAGGGGCGTTTCGGTGGTGGTGCCGTCGGGGTTGTGGGCCACAGCGTATTGCCTTACCTTTCTCACGGGCGAGAGCACCGTGAGGACACCGTCCTCGTAGTAGCCGAGGTCCTGATAGGTGGCCATAAAGGCGCGTTGCCGGTAGCCGGCGGCGAAGATGTCGCGCCCGGCAAAGGGCGGCAGGGCATCGCCGAGGCCGAGCATCGTCAGCACCGTGGGCATAATGTCGATCTGCGAACAGAGGGTGCTCACCACTCTTGGCTGCAGCAGCTCAGGGGCGTAGATGAAGCAGGGGATATGGTAGTTGTAAACCGGTACCGAGGTCTTGCCGGCGCTCGCGGCGCAGTGGTCGGCGATGATGACAAATACCGTGCGACCGAACCACGGGTGACTGCGGGCCCGGTCGAGGAACTGCCCTATGGCGTAGTCGGTGTATTTCACGCCGGCCTCGCGGCTCTTATAGCGGCCATCGGGCATCGTGATTTTGCCCTCCGGATAGGTGAAGGGGCGATGGTTGCTCACGGTCATAATGTGGGTGAAGAACGGGCGGCCCGCGGCGGCATTGGCGTCGAGCACCTTGAGGGCTTTGCGATAGGAGTCCTCGTCACACACGCCCCAGATATTGGCGAAGGTGATTTCGTCGGGGCTCATCGTCTTCTTGTCGATGATGTCGTAGCCGTTCTTGCCGAAGTAGTCGCCCATATTGTCGAAGTAGCTGTCGCCACCATATATATATTGTACGGTGTAGCCGCGACCGCGCAGCATCTGCCCGATGGAGAGGTCGCGGCGCTCATTGTCGGGGCGCTTCACGATGCTCTCGCCGGCGGTGGGTGGCTGGCATATCGACAAGGCTTCGAGACCGCGCACGGTGCGGTTGCCCACGGCGTAGAGGCTATCGAAGACGATGCACTCCGAGGCGAGGGCGTCGAGCCGCGGTGTCAGCTCTTCGGTGCCGCCGTAGCGACTCAGATACGACGCGCTGAGGCTCTCGACCGAAATAAGCACCACGTTGATAGGCTCTTGGCCGCCGAATGTGCCGACCATATCGGCCGGTGCGGCGGTGCCTATCTCATTGAGAGCTGCCGCGAGCTCGGCATCGCTGAGCATAGGATAGAACGAGGCGTAGTCGAGCTCGTTGCTCTGAAACGCCTTGAGGAAGCAGTAGCCGCCATTGGCTTGCAGCTGGCCGACGTAGGTGTTGTCGCTCTGCAACTTCTGATGGCACCCGTCGATGCCGAAGCAGGCAGCGACGAAAGCCACGGCATAGACTACCGCGCCGAGGCCTATGGCGCGCCCGCTTATCTGCTCACCGCCGGTGAAGCGCAGTCGGCGCGCGCTGACATAGATGATGCCGGCGCAGAGCAGCAGGAGCGCGAGCATCAGCGGCACCACGGGGTAGGACTCGATGATGTTGCCCACCACCTCATTGGTATATACAAGGTAATCGACGGCGATGAAATTGTAGCGCACGCCGAATTCGTCCCAGAAGAGATACTCGCCCAGAGCGTTGAAGAGAATGCAGAAGATGTAGATAATCCACATCAGCCCTACGGTGACACGGCGCCAGCCGCGCCGGAGCCGTGGCACGAAGAGGCGCAGCGTGAAGCTCAGCAGCTTGTAGCCGAGGTAGATCTGCGCCACGATGGGCGCGCCGCCGCCGAAGTCGTGGAATACCGAGTGGAAGGCGAACACGTAGATGCAGGCCGCCACGAGGAGCCCTTCGATGATGTAGCCCCACGGGCGCCGGTATTTGGCGTCGTTAAGTCCTATATAGGTGAGCGCAACGGGCAGCAGCGCTATGATGGCGAAGCAGAGGTCGTTGATGAGGCCTATGCCTATGGCTCGCATTATGCTGCCAAAGCTCAAGCCGGCTTCGCTCGGGGTGATGCAAGCCAGCACTATGCGCACCACCACGCCTATGAGGAGAATGGTGGCGGTAATGTGGCTCGCTATGTAGAGATATGGTCGCTTGCGGAGGTTGAGATTCATATATTAATAAGGTGTAGAATGGACGGGGATGGTCAATGAGCGTCGAGCCATGTGGGGCCAACGCCTTCGCTGGCCGTGAGCGGCACTTCGCTGCGCCAGGCGCCTTGCATCTCTTCGGTGACGATGGCGCGCACACGCTCCAGCTCGTCGGGCACTACGTCGAAGTTCAACTCGTCGTGCACCTGCATTATCATCTTGGAGCGAAGCCCTTCCTCGGCGAAGCGGCGATGAATAGCCACCATAGCAATCTTGATAATGTCGGCCGCGGTGCCCTGAATGGGGGCGTTGATGGCGTTGCGCTCGTTGAAACCGCGCACCACCACATTGCGCGAGTTGATGTCGGGGAGCATACGCCGGCGGCCGAATTGAGTGGTGACGTAGCCGGTGGCGCGGGCGTTCTCAATCTGCTGCTCCATATATCGTGTGATGCTCGGGAAGGAGGCGCGGTAGTTGTCGATAAGCTCTTTGGCCTCGCCGCGCGAGATGTGGAGCCGCTGTGCCAGACCGAAGGCCGAGATGCCGTAGAGGATGCCGAAGTTGGCGGTCTTGGCGTGGCGCCGCTGGTCGTCGGTCACCTCTTCGGGCTTTACGCCGTAGATTTGGGCGGCGGTGGCGCGGTGGATGTCGAGGCCGCGGCGGAAGGAGTCGATCATCGTGCGGTCGCCGCTCAGGGCGGCCACGATGCGCAGCTCTATCTGCGAGTAGTCGGCGCTGAAGAACACGTTGCCTGGCGAGGCCACGAAGGCACGACGTATCTCGCGCCCGTCGTCGGTGCGCACGGGTATGTTTTGCAAGTTGGGGTTCGACGAGGAGATACGGCCCGTGGCGGTCACGGTCTGATTATAAGAGGTGTGGATACGGCCGTCGGCGGGGTTGATAAGCTCGGGAAGGGCGTTGACGTAGGTGGTGAGGAGCTTACGCAGGCGGCGCAGCTTGAGTATCTTCTCCACGGCGGGGTGACGGTCGTAGATGTTCATCAGCACCTCCTCAGAGGTGGAGTACTGGCCCGAGGCGGTACGCTTGGCCTTGGGGTCGAGCTGCAGCTTGCCGAAGAGCACCTCGCCCACCTGCGCCGGCGAGTTGACGTTGAAGCGCTCGCCGGTGAGCTTGTAGATCTCGGTCTCGAGGCCGCGCAGCTGTGCCTCAAGCACTTGCGAGATCTCGGCCAGGGCCGCCGAGTCCACTTTGACGCCGGTGCGCTCCATGTCGGCGAGGACGGCGGTGAAGGGGGTCTCGACGTCGTCGAGGAGGCTCTCCACGCCGGTGGCCTTCACCTGCCGGCGCAGCGCCGGCTCCAATCGCAGGGCAAGCTCAGCCTGCTGGCATAGGTAGCGACGCAGCAGCTCGGGGTCGGCCATCGGCGCGGCCACGCGCTGCTTGGTGCCCGGCTTGCCGAGCACCTCCTCGTCGCTGAGGGCCTCGAGGCTGAGCATCGTGGAGGCAAGGTAGTCGGCGCTGTGGCGCTGCTCGGGCTGGAGCAGGTAGTGCATCACGGCGGTGTCGGCCCACGGGGCGGCAATGGCGATGCCGTAGCGGCCGAGCACTATCATCGCGTGCTTGATGTCGTTGCTTATCTTGAGGATATGGGGCGAAGCGAATACGGGGGTCAATGCCGTGAGCGCGGCGCCGAGGGTGCCCTGCGCCAGCGGCACATACACGGCCTGTCCTTCGGCATCGCTGAAGGCGAAGGCGAAGGGGGCGGCATTGATGGGGTTATCGCCATCACACGCCAGAGCGAACCCCACTCGCGTGGCGCGCTGCAGGCGGGCGGCGAGGGCTTCGATGGCGGCGAGGTCGGTGGCTTCGCTGTAGTCGGCGCCGAGAGCCACGGTGGTGGCGGTGGGTTCTTGGTCGGCGACAGGCTCAGCGGTGTCGTCGCCGAAGTCAAAGAGCGAGGGCTGGGCCGCGGCCGCGGCGCGCTTGCGCTCCTTGGCCGTGGGCTTCGCCGCGGGGACGGCGGCAGCCTCGGCGGGAAGGATGCGGCGCAGCAGCGTGCGGAATTCGAGCCGCCCGAAGATGTCGCGCAGGCGGGCCGCATCGGGCTCTTTCACGCGAAGCTCTTCTTCGTCAAGCTCCACGGGCACATCGGTGATGATGGTGGCCAAGTGCTTCGAGAAGCGTATCTGCTCGGCGTTGGCCTCGACCTTGCCGCGCAGCGCGCCTTTGAGTTGGTCGGTATTGGCCAAGAGGCCCTCCACCGTGCCGAATTGCTTCAGCAGCTTGATGGCGGTCACTTCGCCCACACCCGGGCAGCCGGGGATATTATCCACCTTATCGCCCATAAGGGCCAGCAGGTCGATTATTTGCTCGGGGCGCTCGAGCTGATAGCGCTCACACACCTCTTTCACGCCCCGTATCTCATAGCTTCCGCCGCGATAGCCGGGCTTGTAGATGCTCACGCCTTCGGTCACGAGCTGCCCGAAGTCTTTGTCGGGGGTCATCATATAGGTGTCGAAGCCGTGGCCGCGAGCCTGCCGGGCAAGGGTACCGATGACGTCGTCGGCCTCGTAGCCCTCCACCTCTTTCACGGCGATGTGCATCGCGCTCAGTATCTCCTTGATGACGGGCACGGCCTTGATGATGTCCTCGGGAGTGGCGGCGCGCTCGGCCTTATAGCCTTCGTACTCTTGCTTGCGAAACGACCCGCCCGGCGGGTCGAAACACACGGCAAGATGCGACGGGCGTTCCTTCTGCAGCACATCGACCAGCGTGTTGACAAAGCCGAAGATGGCCGACGTGTTGTCGCCGCCCGACGTGAACCGAGGGGCATTGATTAGAGCGTAATAGGCCCGAAATATCAGGGCATAGGCATCAAGCAGAAACAGCTTCTTTTCCATAACAGATTAAAGTGGCGGTTGAAATGGCTTCTTTGCTTACAAATTTCGGAATTTTTCTTTAACTTAGCAACCTAAACCGTACAACTATGGCAAAAATGAAGCATATCGTGATTTCGACCGGCGCGGGAATGAGCGCCGAGAGTGGCATCCGCACCTTTCGCGATGCCGATGGCCTTTGGGAAGAGTATCCTGTGATGCAGGTGGCGAGCCACACGGGCTACATCCGCAACCCGGCTCTGATCCACAAGTTCTACAACGAGCGACGCCGGCAGCTCATCAGTGCCAAGCCCAACGCCGGGCACCTGGGCCTTGCCGACCTCGAGCGCGACTTCGACGTTGACATCATCACCCAGAACGTCGACGACCTCCACGAGCGCGCCGGCTCCACAAGCGTGCTCCACCTCCACGGCGAGCTGATGAAGGTGCGCGCCACCGACGACGAGAGCAAAATCTTCACGCTCCTGCCGCCCGACATCGAGACCTCGGTCGATACCATCATCGAGGGGCACCACGTGCGGCCCCACATCGTATTCTTTGAGGAGGCGGTGCCCAATATGACTTCGGCCATCGAGATTGCGATGCAGGCCGATGTATTCGTGGTCATCGGCACCACGCTCTCGGTATATCCCGCCGCGAGCCTGCTGCAATACGTGCCCTCGGGAATCCCGGTATATTACATCGACCCCAACCCGGCACCGGTACCCGACTGGGTGACCGTAATCCGCGAGCCGGCCACCAAGGGCGTCGCCACCCTCGCCGCCCTCCTACGCCGTCCCTGACCCCGCCCCGCATAGCGCCTATAGTCACTATAGTATATACCACGAGAGCCTCGGCCGATGATGGCCGAGGCTCTCGCTATCTACTTCAATCCTATTATCATCACTACTCTTCCCCGCTGCTATTGATAAGCATCAATGCCCAATCGGGTAGATTGTCGCTGTATGTCTTATAGATTTTCCCTTCTATTGTCCGGTATAACAATCTGGGGAGTTCTCCATCGATTGAGTTGTCATATATGTAGGCTCTATCAACGAAAGATATGGCCTTAGCAGCATTCAGCAACGACTTGTAATAGCGTGATATTATCTTTGAAATAGGCACTTCGTGACCTCCGTCGAGGTAGCGCTGGGTGATTCTTGCCGAATTGATAGTGGGCGATGATGTGCATACGTAGAAAAAACGAATGAAGTACCCGGCTTGGGATGCCTCACGCAGAAAATCCAACTTCTCAGCTGTGGAGAAAACCGTTTCAAACACGAAGTCTCTCTGCTTCTTCAAGCACTCATAGCGCTGTTCTGTCGCAGCCTTTGCCGCTTTTATCACCGCTTCAGGAGAGTTCCAATCTCCGAATACATCCCTTGCGATGTTATCCGGATTAATGTAAACGCTACCGGAAGTCCATTCATCGGCAAGGAGTTGAATGGTCGTAGTAGTCTTGCCGGAGCCATTAGGTCCGGCGACAACACATAGGGAGGGCCTTCGGGTGGTCATTTGCGTGCCCTCCATATAGCTATTTCGTCAGCCACCGCCTTAAGCCGCCGGCGATGCTCGGCTTCAGCGCGAGCTTTTGACGCGCGCCCTTCCCGGGCAATATCCTCCATCAGCTCTTGAAGCATCTCATCGGTGGGTTCCTCCGGTGAATTCAAGCGGTATTGCTTGCTGTGTTCGGTCATAACTTTTATCAGTTGTTTCTCAGCCGTAAAGATACAACATTTATCTAAAATATAAAAGCTTCGGTAAAAACACCCAAGCGACACCTCCAAAGCGCAGCACCCTCTATATACCACGAGAGCCTCGGCCGATGATGGCCGAGGCTCTAGCTATCTAAAAGCTGCAATGATGATTACTTCTTGGCTTTGTCGGCAGCTTTCTTGCGGGCCTGCAGGCGAGTGATTACGCTGTAGGCTGTGGGGGCTGCGATAAAGAGCGAGCAGAACGTACCGATTACCACACCGCAGAGGAGGGCAAACACGAGCGAGCGAATCGACTCGCCACCGAAGATGAAGATTACGGCAAGCACGAGGAAGGTGGTCACCGAAGTCATCACGGTACGGGTCAAGGTGCTGTTGAGGGCGGTGTTGAACGTCGTCTTCCAATCCTGCTTGGGATAGAGGCCGTGGTTCTCACGCACGCGGTCGAATACCACCACCGTATCGTTCACCTGATAACCGATTACCGTAAGGATAGCGGCGATAAACGACTGGTCAATCTCCATAGCGAAGGGCAGGATGCCGTAGAGTGCCGAGTAGAGGCCTATGATGATGAAGGCCGTGAAGGCTACAGCGGCAAGGGCGCCGATAGAGAAGGCCACGTTGCGGAAGCGGATGAGGATGTAGAGTGCCATAGCCAGCAGCGAGAGGGCCACTGCCCAGATGGCGCCGCGGGTGATGTCCTGAGCGATGCTCGGGCCCACCTTCTCGGCCGATACCACACCTACGCTCTCGTTTGACGTGCTGAAATCTTCCTGGCTCATAGTGCCGAGCTCGCTCTTGAGACCGTTGTAGAGTTTGGTCATGATTTCGTCGTCGACGGTTTCGGCGTTGTCGTCAATCTTATAGTTGGTGGAGATACGCACCTTGGTGTCGTTGTCGATGGTAATCACATTGGGAGTGAGACCGCCGAATTCGGGTGCGAGCTGGCTCTCAAGCTGGTTGGTATTCACGGGGTGGTCGAATTGCACGATGTAGTTGCGACCGCCCGAGAAGTCGATGCCGAGGCTGAACCAGCGCAGGCCGAACGACAGGCCGAAGAGGGCGATCAGCACGATAGCCACGATGGCGCTGATGCGGCCCTTATCGATGAAGTTGAAGCTGGAGTTAACCCAGAGCTTCTTCGACATAGCTGTAGTGAAGGTGACGTTCTTCCACTTGTCCTTATTGACGAAGTGCTCAATCACGAGGCGCGAGATAAACACGGCGGTGAAGAACGAGCAGGCGATACCGATCACCGTGGTGGTGGCGAAGCCCTTGATGGGGCCGGTACCATATATAAGGAGTATCACACCGGTGATGACCGAGGTGAGGTTGGAGTCGAAGATTGCCGAGAAGGCGTTCTTGTAACCGTCGGCCACGGCGTTCTTGAGGTTCTTGCCGGCGCGGAGTTCTTCCTTGGTGCGCTCATAGATAAGCACGTTGGCATCGACAGCCATACCGAGCGACAGCACGATACCGGCGATACCCGAGAGGGTGAGCACGGCCTGCAGCGAGGCGAGGATGCCGAGGGTGAAGAAGAGGTTGAGCACGAGGCACATATCGGCCACGAGGCCCGGGCCGAAGCCGTACACGCATATCATAAAGATAGCCAGCAGCACGAGGGCTACGATGAAGGAGATGAAACCTGCCTTGATAGCGGCCTTACCGAGCGACGGGCCGATAACCGACTCGCTTACGATGTTGACCTTGGCAACCATCTTACCCGACTTGAGCACGTTGGAGAGGTCTTTGGTCTCCTCGGGGGTGAAGTTGCCCGAGATCTCGGAGCGGCCACCCTCGATGGCGCCATTGACGCGGGGTGCGGAGTACACCTGGTCGTCGAGCACGATAGCGATGGCGCGGCCTATATTGTTGGCGGTGATGCGGGCCCACTTCTGGGTGCCATCGCCGTTCATCGTCATCGACACCACTGGGCGCTGCATCTGGTCGAAGTCGTCGCGGGCTTCGTCAATCACGTCGCCGTTGAGGATAGGCTTGCCGGCGGTGGTCTTGAGAGCGTAGAGCATCAGGTAGTTGAGCTCCTTGCCGTTCTCATCGGTGTCGGGCTTCACGGCCCAGGCAAACTTGAGGCCACCGGGGAGCACACGCTTAGCGAGGGGCGAGTTGAGAATCTGGTTGACGGCCATAGTGTCGCGGATAGCCACATTGCCCACGTATCCGTCGCCGAAGCCCACGGGCATAATCATCTGGGCGAGGGTGCGCTCGTCGGCAGCCTTGGCAGCCTCGGGAGCGGCCACGGCAGTGCTGTCGTTGGCGGCAGCGGCAGTGGCGACGGTGTCGGCAGCGGCCTTAGGCGCGCCCTGGCTGGCCAGCTGGCTCAGCTCGGCAATAGCCGCGGCTACGCGCTGTCCGTCAAACACTTCGTAGAACTCCAGATTGGCCGAGCCTTGAAGCAGCTTGCGCACGCGCTCAGGCTCTTTCACGCCCGGAAGCTCCAGAAGTATCTGGCCCTGGCGCTCCAGCTTCTGAATATTGGGAGCTACCACACCGAACTTATCGATACGGTTGCGGAGCACATTATAAGAGTTGTCGATCTGTGCCGTTACCTCTTTCTGGAGAATGGCGGCCACGTGGGCATTGTCGTCGGTCGACTTCACCGAGCTGATGCCGCGGAACACCTGGGCGAAGTTCACTCCCGGGTTGATACGCGCGTACTCGGCGCAGAAGGCGTTGACCACGTCGCTCTCCGACTTACCGGCGCGCATCAGCGAGTCGGTAGTGGCAAGGGCGCGCTGGAATTTAGCGTCGTCGGCATTGGTGCCGGCAAGGGTGCGGAGAATGTCGGGTACCGAAATCTGAAGGGTTACGTTCATACCACCTTTGAGGTCGAGGCCGAGCCCCACTTCTTTCTCTTGCACCTGCTGGAAGGTGTAGTAGCCTAAATAGACTTTTTCCTTTGCGATAGAGTCAATGTAGGTCTTGTAAGCGTTCTTGTACTCCTCGCTGTTCTCATCGCTATTGGCGGCAAGAGCTACCTGAGCGGCCTTGTTCTGGAAGTGATTGCTCACAAACGAGAACGACAGATAGAAAGCGCAAATCAGCACTAACAACACTGCAATGACTCTAATGAATCCTTTACTTTGCATGGTTAATAATTAGATATTTTTTGTTCGTTAAAAATTTGCATAAATTTTCAGCGTGCAAATATACGGCAATATTTTCAAAATCGGAAATTTCCTCCTCTTATAAAATAA
>CAMHGU010000060.1 GCA_946184715.1 uncultured bacterium
TAAGTCATCGCCAGATGTCTGGCCGTCCACAATCTTTGTAACCAATTCGGTTATTTTCTCTTCGACTTGTATTTCTTTTGGTGATTTTGATTCCATACTTTCTTCTTTTTCTTTATCCATATTACTCCTGAAGGGTGAACCTGACAGTCAGTCCACCGCCGGGAGTGGGAAGGGCCGTTACAGTGCCGCCGTGGACGGTTACGGCATTCTTGACGATGGCAAGGCCGAGACCGGTGCCGCCGAGTTTTCGGCTACGCCCCTTATCTACTCGGTAGAAGCGTTCGAAAAGATGTTCCAAATGCTGTGGCTCTACACCTGGACCATTGTCGCTCACGGAGAACTCATACAATCCGCTGTTGTCACGGACCACGGGCTTACAGGTGATTTCAACGAGAGATGCATCCGTGGCGTAGGCTATGACATTGTCTATGAGGTTGCGGAAGATGCTATAGATAAGGCTGGCGTCAGCGGCTATAATGACTTGCGGGGGCATCTTCAAGCGTGGTGTGATCCCTTTTTCCTGGAGCGCAAGGGCTGTGTCGTCGAGGATGCTGCGAACAATCTGCACCACGTCCACCTGCTGGTATTCCTCACTATTGCGGAAGTGATTGGCATCCATCTCGTCGAGCCGTGTGAGCGCACTCATGTCAAGCAGCAGCTTGTTCATACGCTCGCTCTGGGCATAGCAGCGCTCCAGGAAATGCTTCTTCTTATCCTCAGGCATGTCGGGATTGTCGAGGATGCTCTCCAGATAGCCGTGGATGCTCATGGCGGGCGTCTTCAGTTCGTGGGCGGCATTCTGCGTGAGTTGTCGCTTTAGCCGAGCCTTGTCTTCCTCGGCATGTCGCAACTTCCAGTAGAGCATGATGATGGTGTGGCTGATGTCGCCCAACTCGTCATCGGGAAGATGCCGTTCCAACTCATGATCTAGTGGCTCTCCATTCTCAGCCTTGATGGCAAACTCGCGCAGATAGCCTATATGTCGGCTGATGCGGCGTGTGCTGATATATAGCACGCTTCCCAGGAGCAAGGTCAAGGCTATGGAAAAATAGATATAGGTGTTGTCGGCCCGTAACGATTGCGTCAACTCAGCCGAATAAGGCACGGCGGTGCGCACGATAAGGTTGTCGAAGCACGTGGCGGAGTAGAAGTAGGTGGCGTGGGTCGATTGCGACACTCGCTTGAGGTCGTAGCCATTGCCATCGCGAAGGGCAAGCTGGATTTCGGTTCGCCCGAGGTGATTACCTAATGAATCGGGGTGAGGCTCGTTGCTGTCGAGAATTACCCGCCCATTCTTGTCAATGACTGAGACACGGAGCCCGTTGAGGGGATGCTGCCTCACATAATCAGAGAACCGATCCTCACTGGTGATACCGTCCTCGCCAAGCACCTGCATAATGTCGTAGTTGTACATTTGCAGGCGCGAGTGCAGAATATCTATCTTATATTCCTTCTCGCGCTGATACTGATAGAATCCGAAGCTAAGGGCGAAGAGCAGGAAGACACCGCCGATACTCAGCAACAGATTGCGCTGAAACGAGCTACTCCTCAAAGCAGTAACCATAACCTATACGTGTTTTTATCTGCTTGCCGTAAGGACCCAGCTTCTTGCGCAACCGAGTGATGTTGACATCGACAGTGCGGTCAAGCACTATTGTATCCATCGGCCAGCAGTACTTCAGTAAGTCATCGCGCGAATACACCACTCCCGGATGCTGAAGGAGGAAAGAAAGCAGCTCAAATTCCAGCTTCGTACACATCAATTCCTTATTATCCAGCCTTACGGTTTTCGCCTTCAAATCAAGCACAATGCCTTCATAGACCACTATTGAAGCCTGCGACACTCCGCCCTGCGGGGCCTGCGGATATACCCGCCTGAGCACTGCTTTGACCCGCGCCTTCACAGTCTTCATACTCAACGGCTTGACAATATAATCGTCGGCGCCGATATTGAGTCCCTTCACGATATGACTCTCGCCACCGAGCGCGGTGATGAAAATTATGGGGATCTGCGCCGTAGCCGGATTCTCCTTCATCTTGCGTGCCATCTGAAACCCCGACATATCCTCCATCATCACATCCAGCAGAACCAGCCCATACTCGGCCAGTTGAAGCCTGAACGCCCCCTCGGCCGAATTGACGGTATCTACTTCGTATCCCTCCATTTCAAGATTGTACTGGAGTATCTCGCAGATATCCGGCTCGTCGTCCACAACAAGTATTTTGAACTTCTGTCCTTCTAATACCATACTATCTAAACCAATCACAGCTATTCTTGAATGCAAAGGTAAGCAATTACTCGGAGAAAGACGAGCGATAGATGTGACAATGTTGTGACATCGGCACTGTCATACGTGGCCACCGGGCGGGCGGTCACTCGGCGACGTCGTCGTAGCGCTCGTAGAGGAAGTCGTTGTAGGGGAAGCGACGAGTGTGGATTACCTTCGCCTTATTGTAGAGCATTATCTTCAGGGCGTCGATATTGCGGCGGTCGAGCGCCGAGATGAAGATGCAGTTGTTGTCCATCCGGGCCATCCACGTGCGCTCAAGCTCCTCGAGCGGGATGTTCTCGCGGGTGCGCGGCGTGAGGTCGTCATCGTCCTTGGGCACGTGATGATAGGCGTCAATCTTGTTGAATACCACTATCATCTCCTTGCTGCCGGCATCGCACACCTCCTGCAGCGTGCGGTTCACCACCTCAATCTGCTCCTCAAAGTTAGGGTGCGACACATCGACCACGTGCACGAGGATATCAGCATCGCGCACCTCGTCGAGCGTACTCTTGAACGACTCTATCAGCCCCGTGGGCAGCTTGCGGATAAAGCCCACGGTGTCAGTGAGCAGAAAAGGCAGGTTCTCTATTACCACCTTGCGAACTGTGGTGTCGAGCGTGGCGAAGAGCTTGTTTTCGGCAAACACATCGCTCTTGCTCAGTAGATTCATCAGCGTTGACTTGCCCACATTGGTATATCCCACGAGGGCGATGCGGGTGAGCTTGCCGCGATTCTTGCGCTGTATGGTCTTCTGCTTGTCGAGGGCGCGGAGACGCTCCTTGAGCAGCGCTATCTTGTCGAGGATGATACGGCGGTCGGTCTCAATCTGTGTCTCGCCCGGGCCGCGCATACCGATACCGCCTCGCTGGCGCTCGAGGTGAGTCCACATTCGCGTAAGCCTCGGCAGCAGATACTGATACTGCGCCAGCTCCACCTGCATCTTGGCATTGGCCGTCTGCGCCCGCTTGGCGAAGATGTCGAGGATTAGCGTGGTGCGGTCGAGCACCTTCACCTTCAGCTCGTTCTCGATATTCACCACCTGCTTGGTGGAGAGGTCGTCGTCGAAAATCACGAGGCCTATCTCCTCTTGCTCCACATATTGCTTAATCTCTTCGAGCTTCCCTTTGCCCACGAAGGTGCGGGCGTTGGGCGACTGGCAACGCTGCACAAACTTCTTCACCGTGACCGCGCCTGCGGTGTCGGCGAGAAATTCGAGTTCGTCGAGATACTCTTTGGCCTTGTTCTCAGGCTGCTCGGGCGTGATAAGGCCCACGAGCACCGTGCGCTCGGCCGTGGTGGGGATTGATGCGTCGATCATTGGTTGTCAGCGGTGTTGCGGGCGGCGAGGCACCCTATCCTATTTATGTGATGAAGGACACGGCTGGCCGTGTCCTCGCATCGTTATGGTTGATAATTGATTGATTATTTCTTCACTTTTACGTAGCGGGCGTTGAGGCCTTTCACCACCTCATCGGTGATGTCGTATTTCGGGTCGATGTAGAAGGTAGCGTCCTTCTTGAGCACCACCTGATAGCCTTTCTCCTTGCAGAGAATCTTGAGGTAGTTGTCGATGGAGTCGTTGAGCTGAATGATATTCTGAAGCTGCTCCTCCTGAATCTTAGCCTCCATATCGGCCATCTGCTTCTGGGCAGCCTGCGCCATCTGCTGATACTTCTTCATATCGGCTTCGTAGGCCTGCTGGTTCAGATACTGATTGTTCTGGGCCTTGCTGTTGATAGTGCGCTCCATATTCTCAATCTCCTTGGCGCGCTGCTTGCCCACGTTCTCAAAGTTCTCCTGGCTGCGGAGAAAAGCCTCGTTGAGATCCTTGGCAAGGTTGTACTGGCTTGCCAGCGAGTCGGCATCGATGTAACGTATTCCGGCGAGAGTGGCGGCGGAGTCGGCGCCGGTGCCGGCAGCTTTAGATTCTTGCTTGCCTTGATGACCCGAGCAAGCGGTGAGGGCGAAAGTAGCAAGCGCAACGAAGGCGCAACGGTTCAGAAATTTCATATCTTCTTTTAAGGGTTGATAATAACTAATGGTTGCTTGCGAGAAGTACCTCTGAAGCCGATGAGCGGCCACATCGAAGTCGGCTCTCCTTCAAGCACGACAAAGGTAATGATTTTTTATTCAAAAACATAGCCCCGCCCCCATTTTTAATAATATTTCGCACTCCGCCCCGCCCCCTGATAGCGGCTATAGATACTATAGAGCCTATAGATAGTTGCGGTGATGGCGCAAAAAGTGGCGGAAAAGTTTCATCGGGTGTAAACTTTTTATTAACTTTGCGGTGAATAACAAGGTGTAATGGATATGAGTAGCAACCGATTCCGACTCGTCTTGACAGAAGAAGCAGATAGCTTCATCAAAAGCCTTCCGCCAGCGGCATCAAAGAAAATCGACTTCATAATTAAGCGGGTACAACTGGGCGAGAGGAACGCAGAGCTGTTCAAGAAGCTTGATGGCTCAGAGATTTGGGAGTTTCGCGCGCTGTTCAACCGAATCAAGTATCGGCTGTTCGCCTTTTGGGACACGGAGGATGAAACACTGGTGATAGCCACCCACGGCATCATCAAGAAGACACAGAAGACCCCGGCCAAGGAGATAGCTAAGGCCGAGCGAATCCGACAGGAGTATTTCGAATCAAAAAGAGAATAAATAATATGGCAAAGATGAAATTAATACCATTCGAGCAGCACTTAGACGAGAACATCGGCAAGGTAGGCACGCGCGAAAGGGACAAATTTGAGGCTGAGGTAGCCGAGGCAGTGCAGGCTTATGAGATAGGCGAGCTTATCAAGCGAACGAGGATACAGCAATCGCTCACTCAGGAAGAGCTCGGCGAACGCATCGGCGTGAAAAAAGCGCAAATATCACGGCTGGAGAAAGGCCACAACATCAGCTTGCCGACGATGAAGCGTGTGTTCCAAGCTCTCGGTGTTGCCTCAGCAACAATCGACCTCGGAGCGACCGGAAGGGTAGCTTTGTGGTAACGCCGGCGCGGCCATACCCGCTATCACTGCTATAAAAAGTATAGGGCAAGATGTGCGATTTGTGAAAAATAATCGTTATATTTGCGATACTGAAAAGTTTCGCTTTAAGCAAATTATCGTTTAAACTCTCTAATACACGAAATGGAAGTTAAAGATTTACAACCGAAACAAGTGTTCGAAATTTTCGACCAGATTACCAAGGTGCCTCGTCCGTCGAAGAAAGAGGCCAAAATCCGTCAGTTCCTACTTGACTTCGCAGCCGCTCACGGCATCGCTTGCAAGACCGACGCCATCGGCAACGTGCGGATGTGGATACCGGCCACACCGGGCCACGAGAACGCCAAGCGCATTGCGCTTCAGGGCCATATGGACATGGTGGCCGAGAAGAACAGCGATGTGGAGCACGACTTTGAGAACGACCCGATTGAGACCGTCGTGGATGGCGAATGGGTACGCGCCAAAGGCACCACTCTCGGCGCCGACAACGGCATCGGTGTAGCCGCCGCGCTGGCCGCACTCACCGACAAGGAGCTGGTACACGGCCCGCTGAGCGCCCTGTTTACCGTCGATGAGGAAACCGCCCTCACCGGTGCCACCAACCTCGGCGAAGGGATGATTGAAGCCGATATCCTCCTAAACCTCGACTCAGAGGAGGAGGCCGAAATGTGCATAGGGTGTGCCGGCGGTATCGACACCACCTGCACGTTCAAATACACCCCCACCGAAGCACCGGCCGACTACGTTTATTTCCGCATTGACTTCAAGGGGATGCAAGGCGGCCACTCCGGGACCGACATCAACGTGGGGCGCGCGTGTGCCAACAAGATTCTGGTGCGCTTCATCTGGAGCTTGATGCAGGACGGCGACGTGGCCATAGCCGAGCTTCACGGCGGTAACCTTCGCAACGCCATCGCCCGCGAAGCCGGAGCCGTAATCGGTGTGCCCGCCGCGCGCAAAGAGGAGCTGAGCACGAAGCTCAACGCCTACATTGCCGACATCACTGCCGAATATCACGGTGTGGAGAATATCGTGACCACTATCGAATCGGTTGCTACGCCCTCGAAAGTCATCGACACCGACACTGCCACCCGCGTGGTACGCGCCCTCTACAGCGCGCCTCACGGCGTCATCTCTATGAGCCGCGACATCGAAGGCCTTGTAGAGACCTCCACCAACCTTGCCTCGGTGAAGATGCAGCCCAACAATGAGATTCTCGTGACCACGTCACAGCGCAGCTCGGTAGAGAGCCGTAAATACGACATCGCCAATCAGGTGGAAGCCCTGTTTACGCTTGCCGGCGCCACCGTCACCCACGGCGACGGCTACCCCGGCTGGACTCCCAATCCCGATTCCGAGATTCTCAAGCTCTCGATTAAGGCCTACGAAGACCTCTACGGCATCACGCCGAGCGCCATCGCGCTTCACGCCGGCCTTGAGTGCGGCTACTTCAGCGGCCTCTACCCCGACCTCGACATGGTATCGTTCGGCCCGACGCTTCGCGACGTACATTCGCCCAAGGAGCGGATGCACATTCCCGCAGTGGAGAAGTTCTGGAACCATCTGCGCCGAATCATCGAGATGGTGGCCAAAGCCTAAAGCCTCTAATAATATAAGGTATGGAATCGAGAGCCGTGGCGGCTCTATTCCATACCTTTTTTTTAATCATAACCATTCAACCATGAGAACCTATAGAACGCTGTTTATAATCACTACGATGATAGCCATCGGCATCGTGGGCTGCTCGCAGAAGCCGGCCGACGGCACCGCGGTCGCGGCCGTCCTTGACAGTGCCACAGTGGCCGTCCTTGACAGTGCCGCCGTAGCCGTGGCCGACAGCGCCGTCGTGGTCGCTGCCACCGACAGCCTCGCCGCCACGCCCGACGACGCCGACCGCTACAGCAAGCTCACCGATGCCGACTTCAGCAAGGTGGCCGATGAGCTCGGCGTGGAGGTGGCGGCGCTCAGAGCCGTGGTGGAGATTGAGGCCGGCCGCGAGCAGACCGGCTTCGTCGCACCCGGCAAGCCCGTCATCAACTTCGACCGCTCAGTGTTTCGGCGCAACCTCAGCAAGGCCGGCATCGCCACCGGCAAGTACAAAGGTAACGCGGCGCTGGGCGGAGGCAACGCCCGTAAAACCGGCTATGCCAACGCTCAGTGGGCACGCCTTGAGGCCGGTCGCCTTATCGACCGCGACATTGCCAACAAATCGACCTTCTGGGGAATGTTTCAGATAGGCGGCTTCAACTGGCACAAGTGCGGCTGCAAGAGCGTGGAGGAGTTTGTGGAGAAGATGTGCTACTCCGAGGAGAGCCAGCTGGAGCTGATGGCCGAGTTTATGAAGAGCACCGGCCTGGTGAAGCACCTGAAGAACCACAACTGGCGGCAGTTTGCGCTCATCTACAACGGTCCGAGCGGGCTACGCCGCGGCTACCACACCCGTCTGGCCCGCGCCTACGCCAAATACAAGAGATAGTCAGCTGCCGGCGCGATGTCGCCAGAGCTGCCAGCTGTTGATTCCGTTCTGCCACAGGATATAGGCGCCCGGAGCTATCGAGGCCGTGGGGTCGAGATAGGTGAGCGCAATCCAGAGGGCAAGAATGGTGTTTTTCTGGCCGAGAGCTTGGCCGCCGGCCACGGCATCGCCCCAACGGCGACCTATGCGGCGCCCGATGGCAAACTGCGCCAGGCACACCGCCAGCGAGCCGCCCATCAGCAGCGCCAGCCGCAGCGTGGAGTGCTCATCGGAGTTGAACAAAAACGCCACGGCGTTACCCATCACAATCAGCAGCCCTACAGCCCAGAGGTAGAACGAGATAGTCTGGTGCCCGGCGATGGCGCGATGAGCGCGCGGCATCAGCCATCGCATCAGCTCAGCCGCCACGATAGGCCCGATGAGCAGCGGCGACACCTGCCAAGCAATCTTCAACGCAGCCGGGCCGAATTCCATCGTCTTACCACCCACGAGCGGCAAGAACAGCGGCGCCGCCAGCGTGAACAGCAGCAGGCTCAGCAGCGAGTAGCCCAGCAGCCTCTCTATGGAGCCGCCGAGCATCGACGTGATGACCGGAGCCGCCGTAGCCGTACAGATAAACACGCAGAGGAACACCCCTTGAGCCGCGATGTCGTCAATAAGCCAAAACGCCCCGTAGGCAACCCACGCCAGTCCCCACTGCACCGCTGCGAGCGCGTAGTGGAATCCCGTGAGCTTCATCTTGCGCCAGTCAGCGCGGCAGAACGCCACCGTGAGCATCACGAAAAGCAGTATCGGCGTCAAGAAGCCGATGTAGTGAATCACATCGTGAAAGGCTATGCCTGCGAGCATAGCCGCCGGCAGCACCAGCGGGCGAAGGCGGCGGGTCAACTCGGTGCTCACAGCTCAAAGGTAAAGGTAAGATCGGTTCCCACTTTCTCATATACGCAGCGGCGTCCGGCAATCGTGACCTCACGGCGCTCACTGCCGCCATCGCTGTCGATGCCGAGGCGGCTGAGGAGGGCTCGCGCCAGAGCGGCGTGGTTCTCCTCGGCGTGGTCGTAGAGCTGCGCCACTACGGTAATCGACGAGCAGCGCGCGTCGCGCACCACACGGCCAGCGCCATCGGTGAATCGGCCATCAACAATCAGGTCGATATTGACGTAGTTGCCCACCGATAGCCCCATCACAAACACATACTTGGTGGCGAAAGTGTCGTAGTTGATATTATCACGCTTGGCAATCATCTCCACCGTGGCATCCCAGGGGATTACCACGACACGCTCGGGCGTGATATGGCTCAGAATGGCGTCGGCCACCCCCTCGGCCGAGAAAGCGTCGTCGGTAATTTCGGTTATTGCCGAGCGCTCATCGATAGGCTGAATATAGCGGCAGAAACGCGGACGGCCGCCGGCGGCAAGACCCTCCTCAGTGATAAGGATAGAGTGGTAGTCGCCTGGGGTGTCGGCCTCATCGAGCGCCACTGCCGCCGTGCCGCCGTTGAACCCCGATGCCATCACGTAGCTCGGCTCTATCATCCAGCGCCCTTCGCTATCGACGTAGCCCCACGCCGTGCCGTCGTAGGCCGGCAGCAACGAGGGCGAGTCAGAGGGGTTGATAATCTTCAGATTGTTGTCGCGGTAGAGCCAGCGGTGGGCGCGGGCATCGTAGATATGCGTGCCCTTGCCGTTTTCGCGCTCACAACCGAAAAGGCCGTGGCCGAGGTCGTCGATGTCGAAAAACTCTATGGGTAAGAGCTCGTGGCCCTGCGCGTCGACAAGTCCGGCCATCAGGCCCTCGGGCGTACTCATTTGCGCCACGGCCAAATCGGTGGCGTGGTCGCAGAGCAGAATCACGTCGTAGCGCGCCGGCACGGTGATAGTGCCGGTGAGGTCCATCAGGCCCGTGAGCTGAGTGTAGCGGTCTTTGAACGATAGACGCCCGCCGTCCAGCTCGCCGGTAATCAGATAGCGCCCGTTGTGGTCAAGGCCGTCGGTAATCATAGTGCCATCATAGGTAAGCAGCGAGGTAGCGCCGTTGAGCGCTGTGCGAATCACGTGGCCCTGAGGCGTAACCAGCATCGTGCCGCTGCCGAGCGAGCCTACGCGCGTGCCCGTGGTGTCGATAATCTCCACCGGCCCGTCGGGCGCCACCACAAAGGCGCGCCCATCGTAGAAATTAGTCACCTGCTTATATCGAAGCGGGACCGCGAGCGAACCGTTGCGGTCGATAAATCCCCACGAACCGAGCACGCTTACGGCCGCGCGCCCGTCGTAGAAGGGGCGAGCTTCGTCGTAGATGTCGTTGATGGCCTTGAAGCCGCTCTCGGCGGCGATGTAGCCCCAGCGGTCGCCCTCGATGCGAGCCGGATAGAGCGAAGTGTCGAGCACGTGGGCCGCAGCCAGAAGCGATGTCATTGCCACGAGGGTGGCGAGTATAGGTTTTCTCATATCGGTCAATGTTTCAATATGTTCGTAATGGCGGATAGAAAGCGTCGGGGAAATGCTCGATGACGTAATCGGAGGGCGTGCCCACGATTGTGATGACGTCGAATTGCACCGGCATCACAATCTCGGCCTGCGCCATATAAGCGCGGGCGGCCTTGACGAGGTTAGCAATCTTCTTGCCGGTGATGGAGAGCAGCGGGTCAACATAGTTGTCGCTGCGCGTCTTCACCTCCACAATCACCAGATTGGCATCGAGCTGCGCCACGATGTCGATTTCGTCGTGGCCCACGCGCCAATTGGTCTCGCGGATGGTGTACCCCTTTTTCATAAGGTACTCACTGGCGATGCGCTCGCCCTCTTCTCCGAGTAGGTTATGCTGTGCCATCTTCTTGAGCTATGATTTCACCATCACAAAGATAGCACAACCCCGCCGCATCACAAAATCCGGCGCCGGATTTTCGGCAAAACGGTCTTGCGTTAAAATAGTGCCAATATTGGCAATTTTTTACGCTAAGCGAAGCGGCTGACTGCCACGATTTGCGTAAACAAGCGAAAATCACTACCTTTGCGAGCTGACTTCTAATCAGGAAATGCCAAATAACCTTTTCATAACATTATGAGCTTCAGAAGAATCATCTCAATCCTGGC